>JABDIP010000049.1 GCA_013003675.1 Inquilinus sp. | reverse complement strand
CCGAGCAACGCGCGCGCGATGAAGTCGTCCAGCACGGTATCTGTCCTCGTCCTTCGCCGTCATGGTGGCGGGGCGAGGACGGTAGCACCGGCCGACCCGCGTTCGCGACGCGATTGTGAAATATTATTGTATGACAATGCCTCTAGATTCGACTCTTCACTCGAAGGGACTGCCATGAGAACCGGATTGCGCTACGTCAGGCCGCTGCTGCTCGCCGTGCTCCTCGCCGCCGCGCCGGCGCGGGCCGAAGCGCCCCGGGTTGTCGCCAGCATCAAGCCGATCCATTCGCTGGTTGCCGGCGTCATGCAAGGCGTCGCGGAGCCCGCCCTCCTGGTCGCCGGCAACCAGTCGCCGCACGACTATGCGATGCGGCCCTCCGACGCCCGCCTGCTCGAGGGCGCTGACATCGTCTTCTGGGTTGGTCCGTCGATGGAGACCTTCCTCGACGAGTCGCTCGGCGTGCTGGCAATCGGGGCGACGGTCGTCAGCCTGATCGAGGCGCCGGGTCTTGTCCTGCTCGAGACGCGTGAGGGCGGCCTGCACGACCATGACGAGGACGCGGCGTATGGGCACGGCGACGAGGCGGCCGACAGCAAGGACGCGCCCGGCCACGACCATGGCGATGTCGACGCCCATATCTGGCTGGACCCCGGCAATGCGCGCCGCCTGGTCACGGCGATTGCCGAGCGCCTCGCCGCGCTCGATGCCGCCAACACCGACCGCTACCGCGGCAATGCCGATTCGCTGACGGCGCGGATCGACGCGATGGATGCCAGGATCGCAGAATGGCTGGCGCCGGTTCGCGACCGCCCCTATCTGGTCTTTCACGACGCCTATCAGTATCTCGAGCGGCACTACCGGCTGAATGCGGCCGGGACGGTGACTGTATCGCCGGAGATCCGACCCGGCGCGGCGCGGCTGCGCGCGCTGCGCGCGGCCATCGCCGCCCAGGGCGCAGTTTGCGTCTTCGCCGAGCCGCAATTCGAGCCACCGCTGATCGACACCATCGTCGAGGGCACCGGCGTCCGTCGCGGTGTGCTCGATCCGCTGGGTGTCGATCTGTCGGCCGGCCCCGACCACTATGCCGCGACAATGGAGGCCCTGGCCGGCGCCTTGGTCGATTGCCTGGCATGGCGCTGACACCGGCTCGTCCCGCCGGTGCCGTGGTGCTAATCTGGGCGCCATAGGCAGCGCGCCGCATTTTCGCCTCGCGTGGCGGACAGTGTCGCGCGACTACGGTTCACGGCGGATACGATGACCATCGACGAAAGAGCGACGGGCGGCTTGTTCGATGCTGCGCCGTCAAGCCGCGACCGGGCCGCGCGCTGGTCGGCCTCCGACCCCTGGATCAAGCGTTTCCTGCCGCGCACGCTGTTCGGGCGGACCCTGCTGATCATCATCACGCCGTTCCTGCTGATGCAGGTGATCGCCACCTACTATTTCTACGATCAGCACTGGAAGAAGGTGACCCGGCGGCTGGCGAACGGTGTCGCGGGGGAGATCGCCCTGGTCATCGAGGAGTTGGAGCGGCGGGAGAACGAGAGCCAGGTCATCTTCGCCCAGGCGGCCCGCACCATGGGGCTGGTGATGACATTCCACGAGAGCGCGACGCTGGAGGCTCAGCCCGGTATCGCCGGCAGCCCGATCCTGGCCTCGCAGTTGCGTGAGGCGTTGAGCCAGCGACTCGACCTGCCGTTCATATTCGATCCCGACGTCACGCGGGAATATGCGCTGATCCAGGTGCAGCTCGAGACCGGCGTGCTGCATACGCGGGTGCCGAGCCGACGGCTGTTCAGCTCGACCAGCCAGGTCTTCGTGCTGTGGATGATGGGCTCCGGCCTGATCCTGTTCGCGCTGTCGCTGTTGTTCATGCGCAAGCAGATCGGTCCGATCCTGCGCCTGGCCATCGCCGCCGACCGTTTCGGCAAGGGCCGGGACGTTCCGAATTTCCGGCCTGAAGGGGCGCTGGAGGTGCGGCAGGCCGCTGCCGCCTTCCTGGTCATGCGCGAGCGCATTCAGCGGCAGATCACCCAGCGGACGGACATGCTGGCCGGGGTCAGCCACGATCTGCGGACGCCGCTGACCCGGATGAAACTGCAGCTGGCGATGTTGGGCGACGGGCCGGAGATCGAGGATCTGAAGGCCGACGTCGCCGAAATGGAGACGATGATCGACGGCTACCTCGCCTTCGCCCGCGGCGAGGGGGGCGAGCAGCCCGAGCAGACCGATCTCGGCGCGGTGCTCGCCGGCGTGATCGCCGGTGCCCGGCGCGAAGGGGCGACCATCGACGCCGATATCGAGGCTGGGCTGTCGTTGATGCTGCGACCGAAGGCGATGAAGCGCTGCCTGGCCAACCTGCTCTCGAACGCCGTCCGCCATGCCGACCGCATCTGGATCAGCGCCCGGCGCAGCGGCAACCGTTTCTTCGAGGTCACCGTCGACGACGACGGCCCCGGCATTGCCGACCAGCTTCTGGCCGACGCTTTCAAACCGTTCTTCCGAATCGATGCGTCGCGCAATCAGCAGACCGGTGGTGCCGGCCTCGGGCTGACCATCGCCCGCGACATCGTGCGCGGCCATGGCGGAGAGTTGCGCCTGGGGCGGGCGCCGCAGGGCGGGCTGCGCTGCCAATTGCGCCTGCCGGTGTGACGGCAAGGATGGTGTTGTCGGGACCATGCTTGCCAAACCGGACCATCGGCGGTAGAGCGATGCGGCCGGCGTTGCGACGCCGCGATTTTCGACCGTGCGCCGCCGCGCCCAGGCACAATCGATGAACACCGATGTCCATCGATGAACCGGATTGAGACGATCGCCTCCCACGCTCCAAACCTTCGCGCCAAGATCGATGCCGGCGAGGCCCGCATCGGCGTCATTGGCCTGGGCTATGTCGGATTGCCGCTGGCGCGACTGTTCGCGAAAGCCGGGCATCCCACGATCGGCTTCGATATCGACCCGGCCAAGGTCGAGGAGCTGAACGCCGGACGGTCCTATATCCGCCATCTGCCGGCTTCCGATATTGCCGATATCGTCGAATCGGGGCGGTTTTCCGCGACGGTGGATTTCTCCCGGGCCGGCGCGTGCGACGCGCTGATCGTCTGCGTGCCGACGCCGCTGACCCGCCACCGCGAGCCGGACCTGACCTACATCGAGAAGACGGCCGAGGCGCTGCTCCCCGGTCTTCGGCCCGGCCATCTGGTGGTGCTGGAATCGACCAGCTATCCCGGCACCACCGACGGCGTTCTGCGGCCGATCCTGGCGCGCGCCGGGCTGGCGATCGGGCGGGAGCTGTTCGTCGCCTATTCACCGGAGCGGGAAGACCCCGGCAACCGGCAGTTCAGCACCGACAGCATCCCCAAGGTGGTCGGCGCCGACGACGCGGCGAGCCGGGAGTTGGCGCTGGCGCTCTATGGCCGGATCATCGGCCAGACCGTCCCGGTTTCCTCGACCCGCGCGGCGGAAGCGGTGAAGATCACCGAGAACGTGTTCCGCTCGGTCAACATCGCCCTGGTCAACGAGTTGAAGGTGATTTTCGAGGCGATGGGCATCGATGTGTGGGAGGTGATCGACGCGGCGAAGACCAAGCCGTTCGGCTTCATGCCGTTCTATCCGGGTCCGGGTCTGGGCGGCCACTGCATCCCGATCGACCCGTTCTACCTGACCTGGAAGGCGCGCGAGCACGAGATCCCGACCCGCTTCATCGAGCTGGCCGGCGAAATCAACACGGCGATGCCCGGCTATGTGGTCGATCGCCTGGTCGGCGCCCTGAGCGAGCGCCTCGGCAAGGCGGCGAGGGGCGCCCGCATCCTACTGTTCGGCATCGCCTACAAGAAGGATGTCGACGATATGCGCGAAAGCCCGGCACTGAAGCTGATCGAGAAGCTGGAGGCCCTGGGCGCGACGGTGGATTTTCACGACCCCTATGTCCCGCAGATCCCGCCGACCCGCGCCTATCCCGATCTTGCTGGCCGGCGCTCTGTTCCCTGGGACATTGCGGCCTTCGGCGGCTACGACGCGGCGCTGATCGTCGCCGACCACGGCGCGGTGGACTATGCGGCGCTGGCGGCATCCTTCCCGCTGGTCGTCGATACGCGCAACGCCACGCGGGCGGTCGTCGATGGCCGCGAACGGATCGTCCGCGCGTGAACAGCCGGAGGCGACTCGGCAACGGCGGGAGGAAAATGGCCATCCATTTGGGTCAAGCGAGAATTGATCGCGGAGGCTGCCATGACACAGCAGAATCTTGCGACGGGGTGTCTAGAGCGGGCCGCGGCCGGGCGCCGGCGCGGCGGAAGGCATCGGCATGACCGGCACCAGCGTCGCCCTGATCACCGGCGTGACAGGCCAGGATGGCGCCTATCTGGCCGAATTGCTGCTCGCCAAGGGATACGAGGTGCACGGCATCAAGCGGCGCTCGTCATCCTTCAATACCGGCCGGGTCGACCACCTCTATCAGGATCCGCATGAAACGGACGTCCGGTTCCATCTGCATCACGGCGACATGACCGATGCCACGAATCTGATCCGGGTCATCCAGGAGGTACGGCCGACCGAGATCTACAATCTCGCGGCGCAGAGCCACGTCCAGGTGAGTTTCGAGACTCCGGAATACACCGCCAACGCCGACGCGCTGGGCACCTTGCGCCTGCTCGAGGCGATCCGCATTCTCGGGCTCGCCGACCGCACCCGGTTTTACCAGGCCTCGACCTCGGAGCTCTATGGCAAGGTCCAGGAGACGCCGCAGCGCGAGACGACGCCGTTCTACCCGCGCAGCCCCTATGCGGCCGCCAAGCTCTACGCCTATTGGATCACGGTGAACTACCGCGAGGCGTATGGCATGCATGCCTCGAACGGCATCCTGTTCAACCACGAAAGCCCGATCCGCGGCGAGACCTTCGTCACCCGCAAGATCACCCGGGCCGTCGCCGCCATCCATCTCGGGCTGCAGGACCGCCTCTATCTGGGCAATCTGGACGCCAAGCGCGATTGGGGCCACGCCCGCGATTTCGTCGACGGCATGTGGCGGATCGTGCAGCAGCCGGCGCCAGACGACTATGTGCTGGCCACTGGCGAGACCCATTCGGTGCGGGAGTTCGTCGAACGCGCCTTCGCGGAGGTGGGGCTCACAATCGCGTGGCGTGGCGACGGGGTCGACGAACAGGGGCTGGACAGCGACAGCGGCCGCGTCCTGGTCGAGATCGACCCGCGCTATTTCCGCCCGACCGAGGTGGATCTGCTGCTCGGCGACCCGACCAAGGCGGCGGAGGAACTGGGGTGGCGGCACAGGACGCACTTCGGACAACTGGTCACGGAGATGGTGGCGGCGGACCTCGAGACGGTGGGCATGGAGCACAACCGCGTCATGCGCCATGACTGAGGTCGATTACGATCTTGCCGGAAAACGCGTCTGGGTCGCCGGGCATCGCGGCATGGTCGGGTCGGCGATCGAGCGGCGGCTGGCGACGGAAGAGTGCGAGGTGCTGACGGTCGGGCGCGACCAACTCGACCTGACCCGCCAGTCGGCGGTCGAGGCGTGGATGGCCGAGGCCCGCCCGCACGCCGTTTTCCTGGCGGCTGCCCGGGTCGGCGGCATCCTCGCCAACGATTCACGACCGGCCGAGTTCATCTACGACAATCTGGCAATCGAGACCAACATCATCCACACCGCCTGGAAGACGGGCGTGGAGAAGCTCCTGTTCCTCGGCTCGTCCTGCATCTACCCCAAGCTGGCGCCGCAGCCGATGGCCGAAGAAGCGCTGCTGACCGGCCCGCTGGAGCCGACCAACCAGTGGTACGCGGTGGCGAAGATCGCCGGGCTGAAGCTCTGCCAGGCCTATCGCCGCCAGTATGGTTGCGACTTCATCTCGGCGATGCCGACCAACCTCTATGGTCCCGGCGACAATTTCGACCTGGAGACGAGCCACGTGGT
>JABDIP010000031.1 GCA_013003675.1 Inquilinus sp. | reverse complement strand
GCCGGTCGACCGGCATGCTCTCGACGGTGCAGACGAAATAGTCGGGATTGGCCGGCAGGATCTTCTCCTCGCCGGTCACCAGCGCCACCCGCGACCGGCCCTTCAGCCGCACCACCCGGTCATAGTTCTCGCGCGCCAGCAGGCGCAGGGGAAACCCGATCATGCCGGAGCCATGCGCCAGCATGCGGTCGATGGCGAGATAGGTCTTGCCGGTATTGGTCGGCCCGAGCACGGCGACCAGCCGGGGCCGCTCGGCGATCATGCGCATCGGCTGAACATCGAGCCTGCCTGCCGTCAAATCAAGCGTGGTTACATCTTGTTAACCAATTTGGGCTCAGGCTGTCTCCGACCCTGGGGTGATCGGCTGCAATCGGCCGACAACCAAAGGAGGGCACAGCGAATGCAACATGGTTCGCTTCCGGCCGCCCTGCTCTGTATCGGGCTGGCCATTACCGCCGCGATCCGGCCGCTACCGGCCGCCGCGGCGGATGCCGAGGAGGTCCGGCTCGGCCTCCAGCACTGGATCGACGATCTGTTGAGCGGCCCTGGCCTGGGCTATGCCGTCGCCGCCGACGGCATGGTGGTCGTCGCCGCGACCGAGGACGGGTTCCGCGCCACCCTGCCGGCGATCCGCGTCGACCTTTCCGGCGGCGCGGCGGTGGCGATCGATCCGATCGACCTCACGCTGACCGCCGCCGACGCCGAAACCTACAACGTCGACTGGCAGTTGCCGGAATCGGTCGCCCTCTCGGGCACCGCCGGCGACGGCCGGATCCTCGTGGCCTCGCGGCGCGGCACGGGTCTCTTCGACCCGGCGCTCGGCGTGATGCGGCAGACGCACATCGTGCTCGGCGGCATCGGCCTGCTCGACGGTACCGGCGGCCGCCGGCTCCAGGTCGAATCGCTCGAGTTGCAGACCGCGGCGTCAGCCGGCACCGACGGAACGCTGGATCGCACCACGGAAGTCCAATTGCGCGGCATCGCGACGACCGGCGGCAGCGAACCGCCGATCCGCATCGCCAGCCTGGGCTATAGCGGCAGCGCCCGTGGGCTGAGGCCGGCGGCCTGGCGCGCGCTCGGCGAATCGCTGCGACCCGGCCTTGCGCCCGGCGAGCGACCCGAACCGCCGCCTGTGCTGCTCTCTGGATTCGACTCGCGCTATCGCGCCGACGAGCTGCAATTCGCCGTTCGCGGCCAGCCGGCGACGCTGGCCGGCGCCAGCCTGGCGGTGACCGGCACCGGACTCGATGGCGGGCACGCAAATTTGTCGCTCAGCCTGGCCCTCGCCGATGGCGACTGGCCGCCGGCCTTTGGCCTGTTCGCCGCCCGCGACGCGGAAATCGAGCTGGCACTGACCGGCCTGCCGAGCGATCGGTTGGTCGAGGCGCTGGTGGCGGCGCTGGCCGATGCCGGTTCGCCGCAGCCGGAACTGGCGCTCGCCATGCTCAACATGCGACTGCAGGAAGCGATGATGACCTCCGGCGCGGAGTTGGAGATCCGCACCCTGCGCCTGGCGTCGGACATGGCGGAACTCCGTGTCGGCGGCACGATCGCGCCGACGCTTGCCTCGATGTGGGGAGTCGTCGCCGACATCGAGATGACCATAGCCGGCCTTGACGCGTTGATTGCCGAGGCGCGCGGCGCGCCCGACGACGGCATGGCGCTGCAGCAGCTGACCTTGCTGCAGGCGATGGGCGCTGAGGATACCGACCCGGCCGGACGACCGCTGCGCCGCTATGTCCTCAGCATCACCGATTCCGGCGAGGTCCTGCTGAACGGCGCCGACCTGATGCCGGTCCTGGTCGCCGCGACGCCCTGACCGGTCGACCGCGGGGAGGCCGGCCGGCGACGGCGTGACCGGTTGCCGCGCCGGGGAAAAAGCGGCAAAGTTGGGCTCGTTTCGACACGCGCCATGCCGCGCCGCACGGCCCTATGGTCGGCGGTCCGCCCGACGAGGTTTCCCCGATGCGACACTCCGCACGCGCCGCCCTGCTGGCCGCTGCAATCCTTCTATTGCCGCAGCCGGCGGCGGCCCAGGCCGACGTTGCGACCGCCGACGAAATCCGCCGCGCGGTCAAGGTCTGGATGGGCCAGAACCTGCAGGCGCCCGACGGTTCCTATCAGATCCGCCTCGACGACCCGCTGTCGGTGGTGCCGACCGGCGACCGCTATCGCCTGATCCTGCCGGGCGGCGTGGTCGACCTCGACGACGGCGTGCTTTTCCACTTCGCGGCGATCAGCGCCGATCTCGTCCCGCTGCCGAGCGGCTGGTACGACGTGAACTGGACCATCGGCAGCGGTCACCATTTCGAGCGCCCGGACGAGCCCGATCTTACGATCTCCTTCGGCGGCCAGTCCGGTCGCGGCGTCTTCGCGCCGGAATACCAGACCATGATGTCGAGCGACGCCAGCCTGTCTCGGATCATCGTCACTGACGGGTCGAACGGCAACGCCGTGATCGACGAGGTGCGGGTCTCGATGCGATCCGAGGAGGTTGCACCGGGGATCTACGACGCTGCCCAGACGGCCGTGCTTTCGGGGTTTTCGATCGCCGAGACGGGCCAGGGCGCTCTGATCCGGTTCGACAGTCTCCAGATCGACGGGACGACCGAGAGGGCGCGAATGGCCGCCATCACCGCGTTCAACCGACGGGTCCAGGAGTTGACGCGCCAGGCGGCGACGATCAACGATCAGGCCGAGTTGGACGCCGCGATGGCCGCTTACGCCGAAGTGTTCGACACCGGCACGCCGCTCTTCGCCGGCGGCTCGGCGGGCATGCGCCTCAACGGCCTGACCGCCACCGACGGGATTGAGCAGTTCGCGCTCGGAGAGGGCAGAATGAGCGTCCTCTTCGACGGGCTGGACGAGGCCCTGTCGTCGGTGTCGATCGAGATCGGATCCGAGGGCGTTGCCACCAACAATCCCGAAATCGAGCGGTTCTTGCCGACCGAATCGCGGTTCCGGCTTGCGGCCATCGATCTGCCCAATGCGGAGATCGTCGATGTGTTGGCCCAATCGATGGGCAGCATGGTCGAAACCGGCCCGGAAACGGCGATGATGATGGCCGGCATCACTCTTCAACAGGCGCTGCTGGGTGCCGGCAGCACGCTGGAGATCGGCCCGATCCGCGCCGTGTCGCCGCTGGCGCAGGTGGACATCCAGGGCTTGGTGCATCCGGAGCCGGCCTCGCCATACAGCGTCGCGGCCGAGATCGATATGACCATCGCCGGCCTCGACGCGCTGATCGGCGAGCTGCAGTCGACCGGCGGCGACGAGGAGGCGATCAAGTTCCTCACCGTCCTGCAGGCGCTGGGCGGCCAGGGCGCCGACACCGGCGCCGGCGCGGTGCGCACCTATGCCTTCCGCCTCGACGCCACTGGCAATCTGCTGCTCAATGGCGCCGATCTGATGCCGTTGATCGGCTCATTCCAGTAGCGCCGTCCGGAAGCACCGCGGCCCCGAGTGCCGGACGCCGGGGGTTGCGGCGGCGGCGGCACTCGATCATATCACCGGCATCGACATCCCAGACGCGAGTGGCAACGGCTCCACCATGCCCGAAGAAGAACGCCTGCCCTTCCAAGCCGAAGTCAGCCGGCTGCTGGAAATCGTGGCGAAATCGCTCTACAGCGAGAAGGAGGTCTTTCTCCGCGAGCTGATTTCCAACGCCTCCGATGCCTGCGACCGGCTGCGCTACGCCGCCCTGACCAACCCCGACCTGGTCGCCGAAGCCGGCGGCGGGGCCGGCTATCGCATCGTTCTGTCGGTCGACGCGAAGGCCCGCACGCTGACCATCGCCGATAACGGCATCGGCATGAACCGCGACGAGTTGCTGGAGAACCTCGGCACCATCGCCCGCTCCGGCACCGCCGCCTTCGTCAAGGGGCTGGGCAGCGATGCCAAGAAGGACACGGCGCTGATCGGCCAGTTCGGCGTCGGCTTCTACTCAGCCTTCATGGTCGCCGACCATGTCGCGGTGCTCACCCGCAAGGCCGGCGAGAGCAACGGCTGGCGCTGGACCTCCGACGGCAAGGGGGAATACACCATCGCCGAGACCGGGGGGCTGCAACGCGGCACCCGGATCGTGCTGCATCTGTCCGAGGGCGAGGACGAGTTCCTCGACGAGGACCGTCTGCGGCAGATCGTCAAGACCCATTCCGACCACATCGCCGTTCCGATCGTGCTGGCCCGCGCCGCCGCGAAGGAAGACGAGGCGCCGGCCGAGGAGACGCTGAACCGCGCTTCGGCCCTGTGGACCCGGCCGCGCTCGGAGATCGACGAGGAGCAATACCGCGAGTTCTACCGCCACGTCGCCCACGCCTTCGACGAGCCCTGGATGACCCTCCACTATCGGGCCGAGGGCAAGATCGAGTACACGGCGCTGCTGTTCGTACCGACCGCCGCCCCGTTCGACCTGTTCCACCCTGACCGCCAGCATCGGGTGAAGCTGTATGTCCGCCGCGTCTTCGTCTCCGACCATGCGGAAGGCCTGCTGCCGCCCTATCTGCGCTTCCTGCGCGGCATCGTCGACAGCGAGGATCTGCCGCTCAACGTCAGCCGCGAGATGCTGCAGAACATCCCGCTGGTCGCCAAGATCCGCCACGGGCTGACGCGCCGGGTGCTCGGCGAACTGGCCAAGAAGGCGGAATCCGACGCCGAGGGCTACGCCGCCTTCTGGGGCGCGTTCGGGCCGCTGCTGAAGGAAGGCGCCTACGAGGATTTCGAGAATCGCGAGGCGTTGCTCGGGCTGCTCCGGTTCCGCAGCACCGCCGTCGAGGGCTGGACCAGCCTCGCCGACTATCTCGGCCGGATGAAGGAGGGCCAAGCGGCGATCTACACCATCGTCGGCGACGATCTGGAGACATTGAAGAAATCGCCGCAACTCGAGGGCTTCCGCGCCCGTGGGGTTGAGGTGCTGCTGCTGACCGATCCGGTCGACGAATTCTGGATTCCGGCGGTCGCCCAATATCAAGACAAATTGTTCAAATCGGTCACCCGCGGCGGCGCCGACCTCGACACCATCGCCAAACCGGAGGCCGAAGGCGGGACGGATGCGGACCAGCCGAAGGCCGATACCGCAGCACTGATCGCCGCTTTCAAGGCGGCACTGGGCGATCAGGTGAAAGACATCCGGGCCTCGAACCGGCTCACCGACAGCCCGGTCTGCCTGGTCGCCGACGAAGGCGATATGGACATGCATCTGGAGCGGTTGCTCAAGCAGCACAAGCAGCTCGACACCGCCGCCGCCCGGATTCTGGAGATCAACCCCGGCCACCGGCTGATCGCCCGCCTGGCCGACGAAGCGCAGGCCGATGGCGGTGCCGAACGGCTCGCCGACATGGCCTTCCTGCTGCTCGACCAGGCGCGCATCGTCGAGGGCGAGACATTGCCCGACCCGGCCGCCTTCGCCCGCCGCATGGCCGAGGCGCTGGAACGCGGCCTCACCGTCTGACTGCAACGCCCTTTTCGGTAAAGAAGGACCGGCGTCACCGCCGGCCCGGAGGGTCGCCCGAGATGCGGGTCGGGCGGGGGAACGATTGGCTCGCGACCGGCCCCGGCTTAGCGGATGGCCACCTGCGCGGCACCGAGGATCGGCCCGTGCCCGGCGGTCTGCACCAGCACCGCACAGCCGCCCGGCAATTCGCCCGGCGGGATCGCCGTATCGAGGCTGACCGGGGCACCTGTCCAGCGGCCGATCACGGTGAAGTCGCGGACGACGTTGACGTCGGTCAGGGTCCGGCCGCGGTTTTCGCCGCGGGCGACCGAGGTGGTGTGTGCTTCATCAAACCGGACCAGGACGATCTCGGCCGGCGGCCCGGCATGGTGGCCGGCGCCGATCTCGACGTGCAGTCGCTCGGGCGCCGGCATCTCGACCGTCACCGCGACCGCCGCCGGGCGACTGCTCGGCGCCCGCTCCAAGGCCCGCGTCACGTCGCGCGAGCGCGAGCCGACCACCGACTCCGCACCATCCACCACCATCTGCGGCGTGAACACGCCGCGCAGATCGAGGGCCCGGCCATAGGCACGCTGGCGCGCGGTCGCCTCCGGCGAGGCGAACGGGTCGGACCAGCCGATATAGTCCCAATAGTCGATGTGATAGCCGAGCGCGAGCACGTCGCCGCGCTCCGCCAGTTCGCCGAGCAGCCGGTCGGCCGGCGGGCAGGACGAGCAGCCCTGGCTGGTGAACAGTTCGACCACCGTCGGCCGGGTATCGGCGGCGGCGGCGGGCAGCGCGGCGGCGAACATCGCCGCCGCGAGCAGGGATCCGAGGCGCGATTTCATGATCGTCAAGATGGCGGGGTTTGCCGAGAGATGCGATTCACGTTCGGTCGCGCCGCTTCACGGTGTGGTGAAGCTCACCGAAATTGTCAGGCGGCCCGCACCTCGACCGAAACGTCCATGTCCAGGAAAGCGTCCGTCGGCCCGACGTAACTGCCCGACAACGGGATCGCCTGCGACGGGTCGCGGGTGACGGCGACACGGATCAGATGGCTGCCGCCGACCTTGCCGTTGGTCGGGTCGAATTCCACCCAGCCGGCGCCGGGCAGGTAGATCTGCACCCAGGCATGGGTGGCGCCGCCGCCGACCATGCCGATTTCCGCCCCGTCCAGCGCCGGGTCGTAGACATAGCCGCTCACGAAACGGGCGGCGAGGCCCAGGCTGCGCGCCGCTTCCATCATCAACAGCGCCAGGTCGCGGCAGGTGCCGGTGCACAGCCGCAGGGTCTCGGTCGGCTCCTGGGTGCCGATCGCATACCGGCTCTGATAGGTGAAGCCGTGGTGGATCGCCTGGGTCATCGCCGCCAGCATGTCGGCGGTCGGCGTGCCGCCGCTATGGCCGACGAAGCGCCGCGCCCACAGATCGACGTGGCGATCGGGATCGTCGTAGTGGCGCTCGGTGGTCCGGCCGAGATCGGGAATCTCCTCGTTCGAATAGCCGAACGGGTAGGTACGGGCGTAGTACTCGAGCGGGAAGACGGGGCTCTCCGCGCCGTAGACCTCGACCTCGATGTCGCTCTCGAAGGACAGCGTTTCCGCCTGTCCGGCAAACTCGGCGATGGCGATCGAGTTGCCGAACACGTCATGCAGCCAGCGCACCTGTGCCTTCGGATTGATCACCAGGGCAGCCGACACCAGTCGCAGATCGTGGCTGTCGCGCGGCCGGAACATCAGCCGGTGCGGCCCGAAACCGACCGGCTGCCGGTAGCGATAGGTGGTGACGTGCTTGACGGTCAGGCGTTGCATGGTGGGCGCAGTTAGGCCGGATTCCCCCGCCACGGCAAGAGTCGTCGTAGGAAACTCCACCTCCCCAAGGCTGTGCCGTGGGAAGAGCCCGACCCTGGCCCTGGTGGGCGGCGAGGCGCTTCCGGGAGTCGGTCAGGCCGCCTCTGTCATCATGTTGCGCAGCACGTATTGCAGGATTCCGCCGTTCCGGAAGTACTCGACCTCGTCGAGGGTATCGATCCGGCACAACAGCGGCACCGCCTCGCTCGACCCGTCGGCACGATGGATGGTCATCGTTACCGTGCAGCGCGGCGCCAGCCCGTCCTCGATGCCGCTCAGATCGAAGGCTTCCTCGCCGGTCAGCCCCAGGGTGGCCCGTGTCGTGCCGTCCTGGAATTGCAGCGGCAGCACCCCCATGCCGACAAGGTTGGACCGGTGGATGCGCTCGAAGCTCTCGGCGATCACCGCCTTGATGCCGAGCAGCCGGGTACCCTTCGCCGCCCAGTCGCGCGACGAGCCGGTGCCGTATTCCTTGCCGGCGAACACCAGCAGCGGCACGCCCTCGGCCTTGTAGCGCATCGCCGCGTCATAGATCGGCAGGGTCTCGCCCGACGGCATATGGCGGGTCACGCCGCCCTCGATGCCGGGCACCAGCTCGTTCTTGATGCGAATATTGGCGAAGGTGCCGCGCATCATCACCTCGTGATTGCCGCGGCGCGAGCCGTAGGAGTTGAATTCGCGCGGCCGCACCTGATGCTCGGTCAGGTAGCTGCCGGCCGGGCCGTCGCTCTTGATCGAACCGGCCGGCGAGATGTGGTCGGTGGTCACGCTGTCGGCCAGCTTGGCCAGCACACGGGCGCCGGTCACGTCGGCGACCGGCTCCGGCTCCGGCTTCATGTCCTCGAAGAACGGCGGCAGCTTGACGTAGGTCGAGCCGGCCGCCCAGCGATAGGTCTCGCCGGTCGCCGACTTGATCTCGCGCCACTCCTTCGGCCCCTCGAAGACATTGGCATAGCGGCTCCGGAACATCTCCGGCGTCAGGCATTCGGCGACGGTGTCGGCGACCTCGCGATTGGTCGGCCAGACGTCTTTCAGATAGACGAGTTGGCCGTCCGAGCCCTTGCCGAGCGGTTCGGTGGTGAGGTCGCGCTTCATGCTGCCGGCCAACGCATAGGCAACCACCAGCGGCGGCGAGGCGAGATAGTTCGCCCGCACATGCGGATTGACCCGGCCCTCGAAGTTTCGGTTACCCGACAGCACCGAGCACACCGTCAGATCGCCAGACTCGACCGCCTCGGCGATCGGCGCCGGTAGCGGTCCGGAATTGCCGATGCAGGTGGTGCAGCCATAGCCGACCAGATTGAAGCCCATCGCGTCGAGGTCGTCCTGCAATCCGGCCTCGACCAGATAGTCGGTGACCACCTGCGATCCCGGCGCCAGCGAGGTCTTCACCCACGGCTTGACCTGCAGACCCAGTGCCCGCGCCTTGCGGGCGACCAGCCCGGCGGCGACCATGACCGAGGGGTTGGAGGTGTTGGTGCAGCTGGTGATCGCGGCGATCACCACGTCGCCCTGGGCCAGCGGGTGGTCGGCGCCGGCGACCGGTGCGGTCTTGTCCCCGGCCGCGCCGGCGGCGCCGAACGTGGTCGACAGCTCCTTCTTGAACGCCGCCGCCGCATTCGACAGCAGAACCTTGTCCTGCGGCCGCTTCGGACCGGCCAGCGACGGCTCGACAGCGCCGAGGTCGAGTTCCAGCATCGCGGTGAATTCCGGCTCGACGGCCGGGTCGCGCCACATGCCCTGCTCCTTGGCATAGGCCTCGACCAGCTTCACCCGATGCGGATCGCGGCCGGTGAAGGCGAGGTAGCGCAAGACTTCCTGGTCGACCGGGAAGAATCCGCAGGTGGCGCCGTATTCCGGCGCCATGTTGGAGATCGTCGCGCGGTCGGCCAGGGTCAGTTGGTCCAGCCCCGGCCCATAGAACTCGACGAATTTGCCGACCACGCCCTGGGCCCGCAGCATCTGGGTCACGCTCAACACCAGATCGGTCGCCGTGGCGCCTTCCTTCAGCGTCCCGGTCAGGCGGAAGCCGACCACCTCGGGGATCAGCATCGAGATCGGCTGGCCCAGCATCGCCGCCTCCGCCTCGATACCGCCGACACCCCAGCCGAGCACGGCGAGGC
>JABDIP010000539.1 GCA_013003675.1 Inquilinus sp. | reverse complement strand
GCCGCGCCGGGCCAGCCAGATCAGCCGCCGCCATTCCTCGTTGCGCGGCTCGGCCGCGTCGGGCCAGCCGACCGCCATCGCGGATTCCAGCGCATCGGCCAATTGCCGGGTCAGCACGGCGTGGTGTTCGGCGCCTTCGCGGGCCCCGACGCCGAAGGTGGCGCTTTGTGTCCGCGGTGCCGGTTTCACCTGCGCGGCCTTGACCGTCGCCGCGAACCGGCTCTGGGTCGGGCGCGGAACGCGCAGGCGGCGGACGGCCTGACGGACGAGGGAGGACCCGGAATCGCGATCCGGGGCCGTGACCTGGGTGACGTCGCGCTGGATATGCATGTTATCGCCTCCGCGGCCGGCGGCGTCGCAGGGGCGGCACGGACACGACGACGCCACGGAATCCGTGGTCCAAACCTGCCGTCGCTGAAATCCGGCTGCCGCAACCGGGGATCGACCCTGGCATTGCCCGTTCACCGGGCTTGGTGCCAAGGATATCCGCCCTCCTGCGACCCATCCCAACCGTCCTACCTGAATGTTACGGTTACCAGATTATTAATTCTGAAGGACGAATTGTCAAAAGTTTATGGTGTTTTGGAGTGAACATTGTTGGGGATATTAACCAGCTTCGGCCGGCGACTTGTTCTCGGATTCCGACCGCTGTCCCGGTCGACGGCCGTGCTGGCGCTGCATTCGGAGAGAACGGGTTGGGCAGGGGTGGCGACTAGCCGAGAATCCAAAAAAGTGGCCCCGATTCGGGGAAATCGGGGCCATTTCCATGCCAGGAATTGCCGCTCAATTCGTCGATCGATAACACCGTCGACGAACCGAGGCCTTAACGGCCTTGCGGTTTTGGAGGTTTCTAAGAGATAGCATTGCGAGGCTCATTGCCAAGCCCAGGACGGCCCCGATAAACGGGACCAGCAACGCAGACCCGGCCGCGACGCTTCCGGAATCGTCGGCGAGGAATACGTGCAGACCGTCCATTCGCCATCTCCCTATGACCTTATGGTCACTTACCTCCAATCCTAACTAAAAGTTGTCTTTAGTGCAATAGGTTAACCAGTTTTGTTAATATCTTTCTTGGGGCAGCGGCGGAAATAGTGGCGCCGAGCCCCGGTTTCTCTAGGATCGTCGGGGGGGCGGATGGTTGACTTCGCGTCGACATCTCAATCCAACCACGGCCTTGGACCCAGGGGGACACCATCCGATGACCGCAGCCCTTCCGCCCGCGCTGCTCGAACGGCTTCGGGCGATCGACACGCCGACGATCTGCAATGGCCTGGAGATCGTCGCACCCGACCGGCGCGGCACCGGCTACACGACCCGCCCGCTGGTCTGCCTGCGGGAGGATATGGCGCCGATCGTCGGCTATGCCCGGACGGCGACGATCCGCGCTAGGGATCTTCCGACCGCCAGCGCCGCGGAAGAAAGGCAAAGGCGGCTCGACTATTATGCCTATGTCGAAAAGGGGCCGCTGCCGTCGATCATGGTGATCGAGGATCGCGACCCGGAGCCCGGTCACGGCGCCTTCTGGGGCGAGGTCAACACCAGCGTGCACAAGGGGCTCGGATCGCTGGGCGTGATCACCAACGGCAGCATTCGCGACCTCGACCAATGCGCGGCCGGTTTCCAGCTCCTGGCGGGCTCGGTCGGGCCGTCGCATGCCTATGTGCGCGTCGAGACCTTCGATGCGCCGGTCACGGTCGCCGGCATGGCCGTCTCGCCGGGCGATCTGATCCATGCCGACCGCCATGGGGCGGTGGTGATCCCGGCGGAGGTCGCGCCGCAGTTGCCGGCGGCGGTCGACCTGCTGGTCCGCAGGGAGGCGGTGATCCTCGAGGCCAGCCGGCGCGGCGACTTCGATTTCGCCGCGTTGGCGAGAGCGATCGGCGAGAGCGATGATATTCACTGAGCGTTCTTGTTCAGGCGGCACCGGCCCGCTGCCCGGCGTCAGAGCCCCATCGCCCGCCGCATCGCGGTGGAGAGATGGGCCTCGATCGCCTCGGCGGCGGCTTCGGGATCGCGTCGCCGGCACGCGGCGATCAACGCCAGATGCTCCTCCATCGCCAACAGCAGATTTCCTTGGCTCAGGCGGCCGGAGTCGAGGCGGATCAGCCGGATGCGGTCGCTGTTGGTCTTGTGGATGCCCCACACGAGGTCGTTGTCCAAGGCCGCGACCATGGCGTCGTGCATGCCCCAGTCGACCGCCTGGGCGTGCTCCAGCAGGGCGTCGTCGATGCCGCCGCGGGCCCGCTGGACGACGCCGCGATGCTTCGCCTCCTGCGTCGTGATCTGGGATTCCGTGGCGCTGCTGGCGAACCGCCGGGCCGCCTCCTTTTCGATCAGGATCCTGAGGGCGAAGGCGTCGCGGATCCGCTTCGGGCTGGCATCGGCGACCTTGATTCCCCGTTGCGGGATCATTTCCACCAGGCCCTCGGCCTCGAGCTTGTGCAACGCCTCGCGCATCGGCCCGAGGGGCACGCCGGTCAGCGCCACCAACTCGCGTTGGGAGACGAACTGGCCGGGCCGCAGCTCCCTGGCGTAGACGTGGTTCTTGAACTCCTTGTAGGCCCGTTCGCTCAGCTTCATCGAAGCGGCTCCTCAGCGGCGGAGCGGCGCGGCGGTCAGTGGC
>JABDIP010000533.1 GCA_013003675.1 Inquilinus sp. | reverse complement strand
CGCGCACCCGGGCCGGCGCGGTGCCGCCGCCGCTGGTCCGGCTGGCCACCGACGCCTCCACCGCCAGGACGTCGAAGACGGCGGCGGTGATCCGCGGCTCCACCGCCTGCATCTCGGCGACGTCCAGCGCCTCCAGCCCGACGCCGCGCTGTTCGGCCAGCTTCACCAGCCGTCCGGTGACGTGGTGCGCCTCGCGGAACGGCATGCCGAGCACCCGGACCAGCCAGTCGGCGAGGTCGGTGGCGGTGGCGAAGCCGGCGCCGGCGGCGTTGCGAAGCGCCTCGGTGTTCACCGTCATGTCGGCGACCATGCCGGTCATCGCCGCGAGGCAGAGCGTCAGGCTGTCATCGGCGTCGAAGACCGGCTCCTTGTCCTCCTGCATGTCCTTGGAATAGGCCAGGGGCAGGCCCTTCATCACGGTCAGCAGGCCGACCAGATGACCGATCACCCGGCCGGTCTTGGCGCGGGTCAGTTCCGCCGCGTCGGGGTTGCGCTTCTGCGGCATGATCGACGAACCGGTGGTGAAGCGGTCGGACAGCCGCACGAAGCGGAACTGGTCGGATGTCCAGACCACCATCTCCTCGGCCAGGCGCGACAGGTGGGTCGCGGCGATCGCCGTCAGCGCCAGGTATTCGAGCGCGAAATCGCGGTCCGACACGGCATCCAGCGAGTTCGCCGTCGGCCGGTCGAAGCCGAGCGCCTTGGCCGTCGCCGCCCGGTCGATCGGAAACGAGGTGCCGGCCAGCGCCGCCGAGCCGAGCGGGCATTCGTTCAGCCGGCGGCGGGCATCGGCGACCCGGCCCCGGTCGCGGCCGATCATCTCGACATAGGCCAGCATGTGATGGCCGAAAGTGACCGGCTGCGCCGACTGCAAATGGGTGAAGCCGGGCATCACCGCGTCGGCGTGCCGTTCCGCCTGCTCGATAAGCGCCGCCTGCAGCGCCTGCATGCCGGCATCGCCACGGTCCAGCGCCTCGCGGACCCAGAGCCGGAAATCGGTCGCCACCTGGTCGTTGCGGCTGCGCGCGGTGTGCAGGCGGCCGGCCGCCGGGCCGATCAGCTCGGCGAGCCGCGCCTCGACATTCATGTGGATGTCTTCCAGCGCGATCTCGTACCGGAATTCGCCGGCGGCGATCTCGCCGGCGATGCGGTCGAGGCCATCGCGGATGCGCTCGGCGTCCTCCGCCGATATGATGCCGCGCTCCGCCAACATGGCCGCATGCGCCTTGGAGCCGGCGATGTCCTGGACCGCCAGCCGCCGGTCGAAGCCGATCGAGGCATTGATGCTTTCCATGATCGCCGCCGGCCCGTCGGCGAAACGGCCGCCCCAGAGCTGATTGGCGGTCCGGTCGGGCGCGGCGCTTCCGGTCTTGCTGTTCTTTCGCTCGCTCATGGCGGCTAAACTGCGCGACGGAGGACGATAAGGGAAGGGGTCGTTTCGACGATGAACAGGGTTGCCTGGTTCCTCGGTTGCGCGCTGGCATTGACGGCGGCGGCGGCGATCGCCGTCGCGATTGTCCTGCTGCCGGCCGACCGGTCGGTGCCGCCGCTCGCCGGCGCGATGCGGACGTTCGAGTTGAAGGCGCCGCCGCTGCCGGCGCCGGAAATCGCCTTCACCGATGCCGCCGGACAGGCCCTCGACCTCGACGCCTTCGCCGGCGAGGTGGTGCTGGTCAATCTCTGGGCGACCTGGTGCGCGCCCTGCATTCGCGAACTGCCGGATCTGGCGGCCCTGGACGCCAGCCTGGCCGGCCAGGGGTTCCGCCTGCTGGCGATCTCCATCGACCGCGGCGGGTTGGCGACGGTGCGGCCCTTCCTGGAAGGCCTCGAGATCGCCGGCATCGAACCCTATCTCGATCCCTCGGGGCGCACGCCGCCGGCCTTCGCCGCGCCGGGATTGCCGACCACGGCGCTGATCGACCGCCAGGGCCTCTGGGTCGGCAGCCTGTCCGGCGCGGCGGAGTGGGACAGCGCCGAGGCCAGGGCGCTGATGCGCTTCTATCTGGAGCGCTGAGCCGCGGGCGGCCGCCGGGACCGCGTCAGCCCCGCTCGATCCGGCATTGGTAGCAGTTGTTGCTCGCCGAGCGGAGATGCAGGTAGGCGATCTCCGGGCGTGCCAGCAGGGCTTCGGCGCGGGCGGTCAGTTCCGCCGTCGGGACGATTGTGCGGGTCCCATAGACGATCCGGTCGTCCGTCCCGTAGCCGCGCATCAGGAAATGCTCCGTGCGCTGCATCATCGGCGGCATCGCGGCTTCGTCGGCATAGCGGACGCAGGGTTCCGCGTGCAGGAAGATCGGCCCGGTCTCGGCATAGGGTTGCGCGTTCGGGAACGGCCGGTGGGCGAGGATCAGGAACGGCGCGCCGGCCGCCACATCGGCCAGGCAGTGCCGGCAGGGGACGCCGTCGCCGTCGGAGATTTGCCGCTCCGGCGGTTGGCCATTGGCATCGGCGCCGCCGGCCTGATAGGCGCGGACGGTGTCGCCGGGCAGGGCGGAGAATCGAAGGGCGGGCATTGCGGGTCTCCGGGGCGGTCATCGACGGGCCGCCACCCAACCAGCC
>JABDIP010000284.1 GCA_013003675.1 Inquilinus sp. | reverse complement strand
ACCGAGACCATGGCCAAGTCGAAGATGCTGCGCGCCGCTTTTGGCGATGCGGTCGTCGACCACTACATCCATACGGCGCAATGGGAGCAGTTGGAGTATGATCGACGCATCACCGATTGGGAGCTGAAGCGCGGCTTCGAGCGGTACTGAAACTCCTGCCGGACACGATCGATGACCGATACCCTGAAAATCGTCTCTCCCGTCGACGGAAAGGTCTATGCCGAACGGCCGGTGGCGAGCGACGCCGCCATCGACAAGGCCCTGCTCGCCGCCCGCGCGGCACGGGCCGAGTTGGCCCTGACGCCGATCGCCGAACGCGGCCGGTTCTGCCTTGCCTTCCTCGACGCCATGCTGGCGATGAAGGAGGAGATCACGCCGGAGCTGGCGTGGCAGATGGGCCGGCCGGTCCGTTATGGCGGCGAGTTCGGGCCGTTCGAGGAGCGGGTGCGCTACATGGTCGACATCGCCGAGGCGGCGCTGCGGCCGGTCGTCCCGGAACCGAAAGAGGGCTTCACCCGCCACGTCGCGCGGGCGCCGTTGGGGCTGGTGCTGGTGATCGCGCCGTGGAACTACCCCTTCATCACCGCGGTCAACACGGTGGTGCCGGCGCTGATGGCCGGCAACGCGGTATTGCTGAAGCATTCGACCCAGACCCTGCTGGTCGGCGAGCGCTTCCAGCAGGCCTTCGACAAGGCCGGGCTGCCCAAGGGGCTGTTCCAGAACCTGGTGCTGAACCACCGGCAGACCGAGGCGCTGGTCGGCAGCGGCCAGGTCGACCACATCAACTTCACCGGCTCGGTCGAGGGCGGCCGGGCGATGGAGCGGGCCGCCGCCGGCACATTCGCCACGCTGGGCCTGGAGCTCGGCGGCAAGGACCCGGCCTATGTGCTGCCCGACGCCGATATGGACGCCGCCATCGCCAATCTGGTCGACGGCGCCTTCTACAACTCCGGCCAGTGCTGCTGCGGCATCGAGCGCGTCTATGTGCATGAGAATGTCTATGAGCCCTTCGTCGAAGGCTTCGTGAACCTGTCACGAAACTACACGCTGGGCGATCCGCTCGATCCGGAAACGACGCTGGGGCCGATGGCCCGGCCGCAGACCGCCGCCCTGGTGCGCGAGCAGATCGCCGGTGCCCTGCGCGCCGGCGCCACCGCCCATGTCGACGCCGCCGCCTTCCCCCGCGACGCCGCCGGGACGCCCTATCTGGCGCCGCAGGTGCTGACCGGGGTGAACCACCAGATGGCGGTGATGACCGAGGAAAGCTTCGGCCCGGTGGTCGGCATCATGAAGGTGCGCGACGACGAGGAGGCGATCGGCCTGATGAACGACAGCAGCTTCGGCCTGACCGCCTCGATCTGGACCGTCGACGCCGCCCGCGCCGAGGCGATCGGCCAGCGGGTCGAGACCGGCACCGTGTTCATGAACCGCTGCGACTACGTCGATCCGGGCCTGGTGTGGACCGGCGTCAAGGATACCGGACGCGGCGCCTCGCTCTCCCGCGTCGGCTACGAGCACCTGACGCGGCCGAAATCCTATCACCTGCGCACCGCGCTCTGAGGTCGGGAAACCAAGTATGGTCGACGCATTGCCCGCCGTGAACTGGTCGTTTCCGACCGCCATCCGCTTCGGCGTCGGCCGTATCGCCGAACTGCCCGAGGTCTGTCGGACCGCCGGGATGAGCAAGCCGCTGCTGGTCACCGACCCCGGGCTGGCCACCCTGCCGATGGTGCGCGAGGCGGTCACCGCCTGCCGTGCCGAGGGGCTGGCGGCCGAGGTGTTCAGCGGCATCAAGCCGAACCCGACCTGGCCGAATGTCGAGGCCGGCCTCGCCGTACGTCGCGCCGGCCGCTACGACGGGGTGATCGCCTTCGGCGGCGGCAGCGCGCTGGATGCCGGCAAGGCGATCGCCTTCATGGCCGGGCAGTCCCGGCCGATCTGGGATTTCGAGGATGTCGACGATTGGTGGCAACGGGCCAATGCCGAGGGCATCCTGCCGATCGTCGCGGTGCCGACCACCGCCGGCACCGGCTCGGAAGTCGGCCGCGCCGCCGTGGTCACCGACGAGACGCGCCATGTCAAGAAGGTCATCTTCCATCCCGAGATGCTGCCGGCGGTGGTGATCGCCGATCCGGCGCTGTCCGCCGGGCTGCCGCCGCCGCTGACCGCCGCCACCGGCATGGACGCGCTGGCCCATGCGCTGGAGGCCTATTGCGCGCCCGGCTTTCATCCGATGGCCGAGGGCGTGGCGGTCGAGGCGATCCGCCTGGTCCATGACTGGCTGCCCAAGGCGGTGGCGCAGGGCGACGATCTGGTCGCCCGCGGCCACATGCTGACGGCGGCGGCGATGGGCGCGGTCGCCTTCCAGAAAGGACTGGGCGCGATCCACTCGGTATCGCACCCGCTCGGCTCCCTCTACGACAAGCATCACGGCCTGCTGAACGCGGTGGTGATGCCCTATGTGCTGGCGTTCAACCGGCCGGCGATCGAGGACAAGCTGGACCGCCTGGCGCGCTGGCTCGATCTGCCGAGGCCGGGATTCGACGGGGTCATGGAGTGGGTGCTGGAATTGCGGCGGGTGATCGGCATCCCCTACACCCTGGCCGAACTGGGCATCGACGACCGCGACGCCGAACTGATCGGCGAGATGGCGGCGGCCGATCCGACCGCTAGCGGCAACCCGGTGCCGGTCGACGCCCCGGCGCTGAAGGGCCTGTTCCTCGACGCGCTGACCGGGCGGCTGTAGAACGAAAACGGCCCGGATCGGCTCGATCCGGGCCGGCCTTGGCCTTGATCTGGTACGAGGCTATTCGGCGGCGGCCGTGCCGTCGTTTTCGCCGTCCTCGTCGGGTCCGCTTTCCCCGTCGCCTTCCATGTGCGTCTTTTTCACGCGGTCGATCAGGTCGTGGATCGAGCCGTCATCGCCCGGCGCCGGCTCGTCGTCTTCGTCGGCGAGGGCGACGGACGGTTCGCTTTCCTCGGCAACCGGCTCGTCAGCGGCCGGCTCCTCGACAATGTCGTCGGCCCAGCCGCCGGTGGCGAAGGAATAGTCTATGCTCTCCGCACTCTCCGCCTCGGCGGCCTCTCCCGGCGTGATGCCAAGGAACTCGTTCAACGCGTCGGCGTCGTCGACCGCAGGATCGGCGGTCAGTGTCGATGTCTCGTACTCCGGTTCGGGGGCAGCGGTCCCGGTCACGGTGTCGGCGTCGGGCATCGGCTCGAGATCGGCGGCGGCCATAGACTCCGCTTCGGCAAGCGACTCGGAGTCGGCCATCGGTTCGAACTCCGCTTCGCCGTCGTCCATCGCCGGCATGGCCATCGCCACGTCTTCAGCCCGATCCTCGGCAACTTCCTCGGCCTCGTCCGCGCCGACCGGCTCGTCGATCATCGGCTCGGCCGTGACCGCATCGTCGGCGAAAACCTCCGTCGACTCGGCCTCGTCGGCTTCGTAGGGCGCCATGACGATAGGGTCGTCCTCCGCCGCCATCGCCGGCTCGTCGGCGACCGGTGCCTCGGGGCGAGCGCCCTGGCCCTCGCCGATAAGCGCGGCGATGCGGCCGTCCATCTCGCTCAGCGTGTCGTCGAGCAGGGTGTCGTCACGCGTTTCCACGGCCTGAAGCAGCGAGAAAAGCATGCTGCGAAGCTGGTCGTTCTCTTCCAACAGCCGGCGAAGCTCGTCGGCCTGCTGGGCCTGCATCGCCTGCCGCGAGCGAATCTCCTCTTCGATTCGGCTCATCAGCCCCAACAGCCGCTCGCGATAGCCGCGGCTTTGCTGGCTGGCGCTGTGAAACTGCCGCTCCGCCGACAATAGGCGGTCCCGCAACTCGTCGATCTGGCTCATATTTCCGCTACCCGTGGTCCGAGGACGGCGGCAGCTTGGCCGGGCAATAGTTTGGATTTTCCTAACTGGCGCATAAAAACGCGCGGACATGCCGCGCCAGCCCAGGCCTCACCGGTCGGCCAGGCGAGGCAGCACCTGCCGCATGATCCAGTTGCGGATCTCGGCCAGCCGGACGTGCCCGTCGAGCACATCGGCATCAGCGCCGAGCAGCCAGGCAAGGTCGCGGCGGCCGGGATCGGCCTGCAGCGCCGCCGTCATCTCCGCGTAGCGGTCGGCGTCAGCGGCATCGGCGAAGAAGCCCTCCTCCGTCAGCGCCGTGCCGTAGCGTCGGGCGATGGCGCTGATCTCGCGCAGATCGAATTCCGGGTGGTACTGCACACCCCAGAAGGTACTGCCGCCGGGCACCGAGAATTCCAGCGCCTGCACTTCGCTGTGGCCGTTGCCGGCCAGCACCGTCGTTCCGGCCGGCAGTGCCACCACCTCATCCTTGTGCACCGCCACGGCGTCGAACACCGATGCCTTGCCGTCATAGAGCGGGTGGGCGCGGCCGGCCTCGTTCAGGGCGATCTTGCGGGCCAGGCCGAATTCGCGGCCGATCGGGTTTTTCGCCACCTCGCCGCCGGCGGCGGTGACCGCCACTTGCAAACCCCAGCAACTGCCGAAGACCGGCACGCCGCTGGCCAGCGCGGCCCGGCCCAGCTTGATCTGCCGGTCGACAGCCGGCTCGCGGTTGTAGATGTTGAGCGCCGAGCCGGTCCAGGCGATGCCGTCATAGTCGGCAAGGCCGGTGCTGTCCGCCAGTGCCGCGTCGGTGTCGGTCGGCCGCACCGTGTCGCAGCGGGCACCGGGGAAGCACTTCTCCAGGGTCTCGACATAGAGCTCGGCGGTGACCCGGCCGCCGGCCTCGACGGTCGCGTCGCGCACCGCCTTGGTATTGCCCTCGACCACCAGAATCCGCGGTTCGGTCATCGTCCCCTCGCGCCCTTCGCCATGCGACCCGGACGCCTGGATAGCACCGGCCGGCCCCGCCGGGAAATGGGGATAGGATCGCGCCGGTAGATAGGGATCATGCCGGAAGCAGCCGCTCCGCCAGCACCAGGACCGCGGCATAGCGGCCGGCCTTGCCGATCGCCACCAGCACCAGGAAGGCCCAGAAATTCATCCGTAGCAGGCCGGCGGCCATGGTCAGCGGGTCGCCGACCACCGGCACCCAGGCGAACAGGAGCGTCCAGGCACCGTAGCGCAGGAAGCGCTCGCGGGCCCGGTCGAGGGTCGCCGGCTTGACCGGGAACCAGCGCCGCTCGCGCCAGCGCAGGGCGAACCGGCCGAGGCCCCAGTTGGCCGCCGAGCCGGCGGTGTTGCCGACACTGGCCACCGCCCAGAGCAGCGGCACGTCGGCGCCCTCGGCGGTCGCCAGGGCCGCCAGCACCGCCTCCGACGAGAACGGCAGGATGGTCGCCGCCAGAAAGGCACTGGCGAAAAGCCCGGCAAGGGCGGTCATGATGGAAGAGCCTGGCGGCTAGAGCCGGCCCTCGATGGCATAGGCCAGAAGGCGCACCACCTGGTCGGCCGTCTCAGCGGTGGCCAGGGCTGCGCCGTCGACCTCCTTCAGGGCGTGGGTCAGCGACGGGTTGTGCAGGGTGACCAGCGCCTTGCCCTTGGCCGAGGCATAGCCGGCGTCGAAGGCGGCGTTCCACTGCCGGTACTTGTCGCCGAAGCGCACGACGACGATGTCGGCGCGGTCGATCAGCGTGCGGGTGCGGATGGCGTTGACCTTCGCCCCCTTGTGGTCGGTCCAGAACGGCTTGTCCTCCGACCCGAGGATCGCCACCCCGCATTCGTCGCTGGCACCGTGATCGGTGACCGGCGACAGCAGATCGACCGGCAGGCCCTCCCGCGCGACGCCGGCGGCGATCTGCTCGCGCCAGTCGCTGTGGATCTCGCCGGACAGATAGACGGCCCACCGTCCGTTCGTCATCGATCGTCCCCTCTTTCGCATTGCACGGGACGGGATCCTAGCACCGGGGCCGGACCGGCGGGGGTGGATTTGCGCCACCCCGGCCGGCTCCGACAGCGTCAGGCGTGGGCCACCGCCCCGGGCACGGCGCTCTCCCGCTCGGCGGCGAGCTTATAGAGCGACGCCATATGCAGGATGATGAACAGCGGCACGCCGAAGGTCGGGAACAGGCTGAGCGGCGACACCGCCATCAGATCCGAGGTTACCGGCCCGGCCAGCACGCCGAGCGCGGTGCCGGTGCTCAGCAGCCCGGTTCCGGCGGCGACCGCGAAGTCGACCAACCCGGCGATGTTGAGCCACAGGACGCGGCCGCGCCACCCGGTGCTGCCGCGGATGACGGCGAAGGCGACGAAGGGCGCGGCCAGGCCGACGGCGAGATCGCCGAGCCCGGCCGGCCAGGCGAAAAGCCCGGGCAGCAGGTCGTGCAGATACAACACGACGAACATGGCGCCGACGACGCGCCACCCCTGCAGCATGGTCAACAAGCCCTGATCGAGGCCGAGGACCGCCGCGCGAAGCCGTGCCGAGGCCAGCAGGGCGAGCCCGAACAACAGCGGCGGGGCCAGGATCGCCGCGACCAGCCGGATCGGCACCTCGTCCGGCCCGACCTCGAAGGCACCGCCGGAGCCGGCCACAAGGGCGGCGGCGAACCAAGCGGCAAGCCCAGCCGCGATGGCCAAAATCGTCGCTCTGCTCAGGGTTCCATCATTCATCGTTCCATTCCTCCTCGTTGTTAGATGCATATGCATCTTGTTGCCGAAAAAAAACTCACGACCCGCCGGTACCGCGCACCACCCGATCCAGATCCTCCCGCAGGCGCCCCATCCGGCCCTTGCCGACCGCTTCCTCGGTCCGGCGCTGGGCCTGCCGCCACAGCGGCATCGCCTTTTCGAGCGTGGCGCGGCCCTTCGCGGTCAGCACGACGCTGCGCCGCCGCCGGTCCTCCTCGCCCGGCTCCAGCGCGATCAGCCCGGCCGCCACCAGCGGCCGCAGATTGCGCGACAGGGTGGTGCGGTCCATCGCCATCATCTCGGCCACCTCGACCGGGTTTGTCGGCGACAAATTGGCGACGACGGCCAGCAGGCTGAACTGGGTGCCCTTGAGCCCGGCCGGCTGCAGCGCCGAATCATAGATCCGGCTGACCGCCCGCCCGGCCCGGCGCAGCCCCAGACAGGAACAGCCCCGCGCCTCGCGCAGCATCGCCTTGAACCGTGTATCGCTCGCCTCGTTCATGATTAGATGTATATGCATCTAATTGCCGACCTGTCAAGGGCAGTTCTTCGGGCGATCCCCTGACCTCGATCAAGGCGGATCTACGCGACCCCGCCAATAGTGCCAGTCGATCGAAAGGGGGATCGTCATGACGAAGGACGGCGCGCTGATCGACCGGCTGGCGGCGCAATTGCGGGAATGCACGGCGGAGATCGCGGCGCTGCAGGTCCGTGCCGCCGAGGTTTCGGCGGACCGACGCGGCACCTATGAGCGCCATCTGAACGATCTGGAGAAACGGCGCATCGACCTGATCGCCCGCGCCGACGCCGTGCGCGAGGCGGACGCGCACCGGGTCGAAACCCTGAGTCAAGCCCTGAAACCGGAGATCGACGAGCTGCGCATGGCGCTATCGGACGCCAAGTCGCGCTTCCACTAGCGCGCGCGGCCGGCTATCCGCCGAGCCCCTTGCGCCACAGCGCCGCTTCCTTCTTGCGGCGGGCGACGAGGCCGGGCGCGTCGGGCCACAGCCGGCCCATCGCCTCGAATTCGGCGGCGACGCGGTCGAGACGCTCCTTGGCGGCGGCCATGTGGTCGCGGATCGCCCGCATCTCCTTCTTGCGTGCGCCGTCCATCCCGGCGCCGCGGTTGTAGACCAGGCTGACCAGCGCCCCGCGGGCCAGCGGCGGCAGCGCGTCGAAGCCGGGGAATGCCTTGCGCGTCATCGCCACATAGCGCGGCAGCAGCCGGCGGACGAAAACGCGCCAGGCGGCCGGGAACGGGATGGCGATATGGCGCAGCGCGGCAACCGCCGCCTTGCTGCCGGGTCGGCCGAGGCTAGGCCGCAGATCGTCCATTTGCGCGGGCGTCAGGCTGTCGCCCCAATCGCGCTCAAAATCCGCCGCCGACTGGAACCTGAGATCGTAGCCGAGGCCGATGGTGACGCCGCTTTCGCCGCCCGGAAAATGCGGGAAGGTGGCGTGGCTGTCGTAGAACTTCCGGCTGCCGACCTCCTCCGCCACCAGCAAGGACACGGCCTCCGTCGGGATGTCCGGCGACGGCTCCGGCCGGGCCTCCAGCCAGGTCCAGAGCGCCGCGTCGGCAACCCCGGTCGCCGGCAGCCCGGCCAGCTTCTGCGCTTCCTTGACCGCGCGTTCGGTGCCCGAGCCGAAATCGCCGTCGACCTTGAGCAACGCGCCGCCCCGGTTCAGCAGGTGCTGCAGATGCTCCACATCGGCGCCACGGGACGGGCGGGACAAGGTAGTTCGGGGCATCCGGGGGCTCCTCCGGCTGGCACGGCGGCACCCCATGGTAGCGAAAGGCCGCCGGCCTGCAAGGCCAGGCCCATAGCCGGCCGGTTTCGTCGATTGTCGGAGAGAGTTGGTGCCCCTGGCCGGACTCGAACCAGCACGCCCGTGAAGGCAACAGATTTTGAGTCTGCCGCGTCTACCAATTCCGCCACAGGGGCCCGCCCGAAGGCGGCGCCATCATAGCCAAGGCTTTGGGCTGGTCAACGCGAAAGCCGCCCGTCCGCGCATCGCCCGAGCGGCCGCCCCCGCGCGCCCGGCACGAGGCCGGCCGCACGAAATACAATCTCCAAGGGGTGTTTTGAGCAACCTTTTATTCAACTTTCGCCGTTAAGCATGTTCGTTTGCAGCCGCGTGTTCAAACACCGGGCGGGATTGATTGATGCGGGTTCTGTACGTCGAGGACGACGAAACGCTGGCGCGAACCGTCGAGCGCATGCTCGAAGCCGAGGGCTTCGAGTGCGACCGCGCGCGAACCGGCCGCGAGGCGGTGCAGATCGGCAAATCCGGCCAATACGACGTGATCCTGCTCGATATCATGCTGCCGGATTTCGACGGCTACGAGGTCGTCGACCAGCTTCGCATCGACGGCGTGCGGACACCGTTCCTGATCCAGTCCGGCCTGATCGAGCGCGAGAACGCCCGCGACGGCCTCGGCTTCGGCGTCGAGGACTATCTGATCAAGCCGTTCAACCGTGCCGAGTTGATCCGCCGGCTGAACGACACGGTCACCCGGGCCGCGCGCAAGGGCAACCAGGCAGTCGAACGCCGGTCCAACAAGCGCGAGAGCGAGACCGAACGGGGCCGCATCCTGTTCGACTACGGCAAGTTTGTCGATTGCACCATCTTCAGCCGGTCGCCCGGCGGCGCGGCGATCGAGGTGGCCAACGACAACGTCCGCTGGATGAAGTTCTTCACCCTGAAGACCGCCGAGGGCAAGGAAATGCGCGGCCAGACATGCTGGCAGTTCCGCAACAAGGTCGGCGTCAAGTTCGTCTGACCGGCCAGCCCCGGTTGCGCCGCGCCGCCGGCGGCTGCTACACCGCCGGCACGCTTCAACCCGCACGCCCCGCCCCCACGCCAGCCCTGGATATCCGCTTTGCTGCGCTCGCTCTACGACTGGACCCTGGCGCTGGCCGGC
>JABDIP010000500.1 GCA_013003675.1 Inquilinus sp. | reverse complement strand
GGTGCGAAGGGGGCGAAATTCGAAAGAGAATGCTGCGCCACCTGAATCGTGCCGCCTTGAACCTTCTGGGCAAGCGCCCCACCGGCACCAAGCTGGCCGCCGGGCGCAAGCTTGACATAGATCTTGCCGTTGGTCGCGTTTTGGATGTTCTCCTTGAAATCCAGCTGCATGATTGGATAGCTGCGCGACGCGCCCAGGATGTACGCGGTGGCGACGGTCATGATGTGCTCGGCGGCGTCCTCGCGGTCCCGCTCTTCGCGGGCGGTCTGCGCCGAGGCCTCGGTGGAGCCCAGCGTTCCGGCCGCGGCGGCGGCCACGGCGGCGGTGAAGCCGAACTTGCCGGTGAGTTCGAAGAAGCGGCGGCGTTCCATGGAGTCCGGCGTATCCGGCTCGCGAGATTTGGTCATATGTGTCCTCCCTATGTTGGGCCGCGTCGATGGCGGCCGGATTCAGCGCGCGGCTTCGCGGGCCAGTGCGGCGATGACGAAACAGATGATTGCGGCGAGCAGCAGCAGAAACTCGGGCACGTCGCCGGCATGGACCGGGATGCTGGCGCCGGCCATGACCGAAACCTTGCCGACCAGAACGTTCAGGACATAAAGGCTGAAGAACAGCAGGGCGGCGCGGAATGCCAGTCGGCCGCTCGCTTGCGCGCGTTGCGCCATGATCGCCTCCCTATCACGCTCGCGCGCCTATCCGGAGCGTCTTTGTAAGCGTTTACATTTCCGATAGGCTAGGCTTGGGGATCATGGGCGTCAAGCTACGATCGATCGGTGGAGAAGCGACTCCGGTTCAAATATGCTAGATTCCACGTTCGAAGTGAGGGATTTCAGGGTTCTAGGCAATGTCGCGGTCTGAGCCGGTCGTCAGAAAACGTTTACAAAGGCGGATGACGGACCGCCCGACACTGCACGATGTGGCGGCGATGGCGGCGGTTTCCACCGCCACGGTTTCCCGATGCCTGAACGCCGCCGACACCGTTCGGCCGGAGTTGCGCGAGCGCGTCCGCGGCGCGATCGCCGAGCTTGGCTACACGCCGCATGGCGCGGCGCGGGCGCTCGCCAGCCAGCGGGCGCGAACCATCGGCGCGGTCATCCCGACCCTGGACAACGCCATCTTCGCGGCTGGCATCCAGGCCATGCAGAACCGGCTATCGGACGTCGGCTACACGCTTCTGCTGGCCAGTTCGAACTACGACCCGGAGCAGGAGCGCAATCAGGTCCAGAGCCTGATCGAACGCGGGCTGGACGGCCTGATGCTGATTGGCGAAGCCCGCCCGCCGGGGCTGTACGATTTGCTTGAGCAGAAGGCGATCCCGCACGTCAACACCTGGACTTACCGGCCCGGCAGCCGGCATCCGTCGATCGGTTTCGACAACCGGGGGGCCGCCCATCGGGTGGCGTCCTACCTGATCGATATGGGCCATTCCGACATCGCCATGATTGCCGGGATCACGGCCGGAAACGACCGGGCGGCCGAACGCCTGTCCGGCGTTCGCGCCGCCTTGGCGGACCGCGGGCTGGCCTTCGCGCCGGGCCGCGTGATCGAGAGCCCGTATTCCATTGGCGACGGACGCCGGGCGCTGCGTCGCTTGATGGCCGCCGAGTCGCGGCCGACCGCCATCGTTTGCGGCAACGATGTCCTGGCCTATGGCGCCCTGTTCGAATGCCATGCGCTCGGGGTGCCCGTCCCCGGCCAGGTCTCGATCGCCGGATTCGACGATCTGGAACTGGCCGCGGAGCTGGTTCCTGCCCTGACGACGATGCACGTGCCGTCGGACGATATGGGCCGCCTGGCGGCTGAATACCTGCTGGACCGGATCGATGGTCGGCCCACGCCCGGCGCCACGAAGCTCGGTGTCGACCTGATCATCCGTGGGTCGACAGGGCCGCCGCCGGGCAGACCGCGACCATGGTGAGAGATGCGGGTCAAGCGGTCGGACGAGCGATCTGCGTTCAGGCCCTGGGCCCGACCATGCTCTCCGGTTTGACCCAGTCGTCGAACTGCTCGGAGGTCAGCAGGTCGAGCGCCATCGCCGCCGCTTTCAGCGTGGTGCCCTCGGCATAGGCCTTCTTGGCCACCTTGGCGGCGTTGTCATAGCCGATATGCGGATTGAGGGCGGTCACCAGCATCAGCGATTCGTGCAGCAGCGCGTCGATCCGCTCGCGATTGGCTTCGATGCCGACGACGCAATTGTCCGCGAAGCTGCGCGCGGAATCCGCCACCAGCCGGATCGACTGCAGCAGGTTGTAGATCATCACCGGCTTGAAGACGTTGAGTTCGTAGTGGCCGTTCGAGCCGGCGACGGTGACCGCGACGTGGTTGCCCATGACCTGGGCGCAGACCATGGTCAGCGCTTCCGACTGGGTCGGGTTCACCTTGCCCGGCATGATCGACGAGCCGGGCTCGTTGGCCGGCAGCACCAGCTCGCCGATGCCGCAGCGCGGGCCGGAGCCGAGCAGGCGGATGTCGTTGGCGATCTTCATCAGGCTCGCGGCCAGGGTGTTCAGCGCGCCGGAGGCGTGGACCACGGCGTCATGCGCGGCCAGCCCCTCGAACTTGTTCGGCGCGGTTACGAAGGCGAAATCGGTGATCCGCGCGACCTCCGCCGCGAACGCCTCGGCGAAGCCCTGCTGGGCGTTCAGCCCGGTGCCGACGGCGGTGCCGCCCTGGGCCAGCTGCAGCAGATGCGGCAGGCTCGACCGCACCCGCTCGATGCCGTACGCGATCTGGGTCGCATAGCCGGAGAATTCCTGGCCCAGGGTCAGCGGCGTCGCGTCCTGCAGATGGGTCCGGCCGATCTTCACGATATCGGCGAACTCCCGCGCCTTGCCGTCGAGCGCCGCGTGCAGATGCTGCAGCGAGGGGATCAGCTCGTGCTCGATCTGCTCGACGGCGGCGATGTGCATCACCGTCGGGAAGGTGTCGTTCGACGACTGCCCCATATTGACGTGGTCGTTCGGGTGCACCGGGCTCTTCGAGCCGATCTCGCCGCCGAGGATCTCGATCGCCCGGTTGGCGATGACCTCGTTGGCGTTCATGTTGGTCTGGGTGCCGGAACCGGTCTGCCAGACAACCAGCGGGAAGTGGTCGGCCAGGGTGCCGTCGATGACTTCCTCGGCCGCCGCGACGAGGGCGGTCCCGGTCTTCTCGTCGAGCACGCCCAGGCTCATGTTCACCTGCGCCGCCGCCTTCTTCTGGATACCCAGCGCGCGGACCAGCGGTGCCGGCATGGTCTCGCCGCCGATCTTGAAGTTCTCCAGCGACCGCTGGGTCTGCGCCCCCCAATAGCGGTCGGCGGGCACCTTCATCTCGCCCAGACTGTCGGTTTCGATACGGGTCGCGGGCTTGTCGGGCATGGTCGGTCCTTCTCGCGGGCTGGCGGCGCGGCCGCCGTCTCACTATCGGTGAGTTAGCACAACGACCGGGCCTCGAACATAGCGGCGGTGCGTGGCGCTTTCAGCCGTCGCGGCGGGGTGTCAGCCGGGTCACATGGCCCATCTTGCGGCCCGGTCGGGCCTCGGCCTTGCCATAGAGATGCAGGCGGGCGCCGGGCTCGGCCAGTATCTCGGGCCAGCGCTCGGCCTCGTCGCCGATCAGATTGCTCATCGCCGCGTCGCCCAGCCGCTCGACCGAGCCCAGCGGCAGGCCGCAGATCGCCCGGACGAATTGCTCGAACTGGTCGGTGGCGCAGGCATCCTGGGTCCAATGGCCGGAATTGTGCGGCCGCGGCGCCAGTTCGTTGACCAGCAGCCGGCCGTCGGCGGTATGGAACATCTCCACCGCCAGCAGCCCGACCAGGTCGAGCGCCTCGGCCAGGCGCCGCGCGATCGCTTCGGCCCCGGCCGCGGCGGCCGGCGGCAGCGGCGCCGGCACGATTGTCTCGGCCAGGATATGGTCGCGATGGCGGTTCTCGACCGGCGGATAGCAGACGGTCTTGCCGTCCAGCCCGCGCGCGGCGATCACCGACAACTCGAAATCGTAGGCGACGAAGCCTTCCAGCACCGCCGGCCGGGCGCCGATCCGCGCCAGCGCCGCCGCGGCGTCGGCCGGTGCCGCGATCATCGCCTGGGCCTTGCCGTCATACCCCATGCGGGTGCTCTTCAGCACCGCCGGCGTGCCGATGGCATCGAGCGCCGGTTCCAGCGCCGCCGCTGTCGGCGCGGCGCGATAGGGGGCGAGGTCGCTCCCCTGCGCGGCGCCGAACTCCTTTTCCGCCAGTCGGTCCTGGCAGACCGCCAGCGCCGCCGGGCCGGGGCGCACCGGAACCCGCTCCGCCAGGAAGGCGGCGGTCTCCAGCGGGATGTTCTCGAACTCGTAGGTCACCAGCTCGACCGCCTCGGCGAAGCGCGCCAATGCCTCGCGGTCGCCGTAGGAGGACAGCGTCGACCGGTTGGTCACCTGGGCCGCCGGGCTGTCAGGCTCGGGGCCGAAGACGTGGCAGCGATAGCCCAGCCGGGCCGCCGCCAGCGCCGTCATGCGGCCGAGCTGGCCGTCGCCGAGCATGCCGATGGTGCTGCCCGGCGGCAGCGGCGCGGCGCTCATCCGTCCGTCGGTTCCTCGGCGACCGCCTGGGTCTGCCGCGCCCGCCAATCGTCGAGCGCGGCGGCGATGGCCGGGTCGCCGAGGGCCAGGATGGCGGCCGCCAGCAGCGCGCCGTTGATGGCCCCGGCCTTGCCGACTGCCAGGGTGCCGACCGGCACGCCGCCCGGCATCTGGACGATGGACAACAGGCTGTCCAGGCCCTTCAGCGTGCGCCCCTCGACCGGCACGCCGAGCACCGGGAGCGGCGTCATCGCCGCCGCCATGCCGGGCAGGTGGGCGGCGCCGCCGGCGCCGGCGATGATGATCTTCAGCCCGCGCTGCCGCGCCGACCGGGCATAGTCGCGCAGCCGCTCCGGCGTCCGGTGCGCCGAGACGATCCGCGATTCATGCGGGATTCCCAGAGTTTCCAGGGTCTCGGCGGCGTGCCGCAGGGTCTGCCAGTCGGACTGGCTGCCCATGATGATGCCGACCAGGGGCGGGGTCGGGCCGGTATCGCTCATTTTGTCGACCGCAGGTTGAGGGTCATATTCGATTATTCGCCATATTGGAAATTGTGCGCCCGATTATAGGGTTGCGGTCGTCATACTCAAGTGATGCGGCCAATATGCACCGCCGATATTTAGATTTTGGTATGATATTTACTCAACACTTCGTTGGCGAGCGGACTCGACAGCGGGCTATGAACGTCTTGCGCCTATGAGGATCACCGAAAAGGGACCGGTCGGGCCGACCCCACGGGTTCGGGCCAGCGCCGGAGTCTCGAAG
>JABDIP010000283.1 GCA_013003675.1 Inquilinus sp. | reverse complement strand
CGCTGACCGGCATGACGCCGCTGTCGATCGCCGCCGCGCGGATCGGTTTCGGCATGGTGGCGCTGACCCTGGCGCTGCAGTTCACCGGCCAGAGGCTGCCGCGGGACCTGCCGACCTGGCGGATCCTGGTGCTGGCCGGGCTGTTCAACACCACCCTGCCCTTCCTGTTGATCGGCTGGGGGCAGCAGCACATCACCGCCGGTCGGGCGGCGATCCTGCTGGCGGCGGGCCCCTTCGTCGCGCTGACCCTGTCGCATTTCCTGACCCGCGACGACCGGCTGACCATCGCCAAGATCGTCGGCCTGATGCTCGGCTTCGGCGGGGTGGTGGTGCTGATCGGCTTCGACGCGCTGACCGGGGCGGCCGATTCGCTCGCCGGCCAGGCGGCGGTGATCGCCGCCGCCGCCTGCTACTCGGTCGCCGGGCTGCTGTCGAGACGACTCGGTCATGTGCCGGCCCTGGCCAATGCCGCCGGCGTCCTGATCACCGCCTCGCTCTACATGGTGCCGGCCGCGCTCATCGTCGACCGGCCCTGGCGCTTCGCCCTCGATGCCGAAACGGTGCTGGCCGTCCTGTTCCTGGGGACGGTGCCGACCGGCATCGCCTATGTGCTGCGCTTCAAACTGCTGCTCGCGGTCGGCCTGACCTTCATGACCCAGGTCAGCTATCTGATCCCGCTCTTCGCGGTGTTCTGGGCCTGGCTGTTCCTCAACGAAGTGCCGAACCTGGCCGGCTGGTTCGCCCTCGCCCTGATCCTGATGGGCATCGCCGTCAGCCGTCTGCGCGTGCCGGCCTGGGGCGGTCGGGAAATCCCCGGCTTGCCGCCGGCCGCGCCAGCGCCAATAATCCCGCAAACGCCCGCCGGGATGGGCGATTCGCCGGACGGCGCGCGGGGGCGGCAATGACTGCAGAGAGATCCAACCGGTGCCGGTGACCGACCCGCCGCCCGGCGCCGGCCCCCGCCGGGCCGCCCGCCTCGCCGCCTTCCTGACGGCGTTGCTGATCGCCGCGCATCTCGTCTTCCTGTTCGAACTGGGTGGCGATTCGCCGCTGTGGCCGACCCTGATGCTGGACCTCCAGGACGCGCTGGACATGCCGGTGGCGGTCGCCAACGGCATGGTCGGTCTCGCTTTCGCCCTCGTCGGCCTGCTGCTGGTGATCGCCATCTGGCTGGCCTGCAGCCGTCTCGCGGCGCTGCTGCTGATCGCTGCGGCCGGCTGGGAGGCCTTCGCCCAGGGCCGCGCCCTGTGGCGCCTGATCGACACCGGCGGCATCGTGCCGCCCTTCGCCCGGCTGTCGGCCGCCTTCGTCGTCCTGGCATTGCTGCTGGGGCTGGTCGCGCTGTTCGCCGGCTTCGCCTATGGACGGGCCCGTCGCGGCGCCCGCGAAGGCACCAGCACCGGCCTTCGCGCCGAGAAAATGGCCCTGAAGATACGCGCCCGCCGCTAGGTCCTCTGGCACGGACGAGGGCCCGACCGACCCAGTCTTTGACCTCGATCATTGGCCACGCCCGGCGACATGGCGATCATCGCCTATCGGACAACATGGACTCACGGAGAGCGTTTGGCCTGCTCCGAATTGCCGGCATCGCCCTTCGGTTGGCGTCGAAGGACAAGACATGCTTGATCACATCACGGTCGTCGACGACGAGAGCTTCTCCAACGACCCGGTCATCTGGATCGGCGGCGCAGTAGTCAGCGGCGAAGTCTACATGCAGGACGTGAAGTCGATGGTCGATCGCGTCATCGCCCGGTTGAAGGCGAAGGAGGCCAAGCTCGGCGGCCTGTACATCCTCGATCATGGCAGCCCCAATGGCTTCAGAATTGGCAGTGACCTCGTCAACATGGGCAAGTTGCCGGAACATGCCGTCGAACTGGCCAAGCTGCGTCCCTGGTTTCACCACGAACATGGCTTTGCCTGGCTGCAGCATTGCACGATCGGCCAGAACAAGTTGCTGATGATCGAACTGGCGAAGCTGCTCGGCGTGCGGGTCTACGCGGCGCGCGGCGTCTACAATCCACTGTTCGACCGCAGCTTGGGCTATTCGACCGTCGGCGGGCGGGTTCTCGGCAATCCTCTCAAGTTCTGGGATTGGGAACATTATGTCCGGGCCAACCCAAACGGCACCTTCGAGGAAGACGTCGGCAAACCCGGCGAAGTAGAGGCGCTGCGCTATGTCCGTCGCAAGCTCGGCAAATGGCTGGGCGCCCCGGAAGCCTGGTACCACTAGGTCCGGCGGTGCCGGCTGGGCGTGTCTTACAGCGCCTCGTCGAAACAGGCGGCTCAGTCCCCGCGAGGGCAGCGCCGCCGGCCGCCGGCCAAGGAATTGGCCCCAAGTTCCGCGCCCGGCACTCGATCGCAGCCGGCGATCTCATCGGCGCCCTTAACCGCGGATTAGCGGAGTCCGGCGTACAAGCATCGGACCGCCCCGCCCCGATCCCGACAGGATGTCCGGAGAACCGAAATGCGTCTCGATCTCGCCGCCGCCCTCGTCCTCATCGCCCCGCTTCTCTCCGGCGGTTGCGCGCCGAACCTGAAAGAAGTGAAGAGCACGCTGGATGACGGCGCGACGGTCGGCATCGCCTATGAGGGCCGGCAGATCGCGCTGCTGGACAGTTCCATCGACGGCCGCCTGGGGCTGCACCCCGACGCCGCGGTCCCGGACGCCTATCGAGCGGTCGGCCTGGCGGTCCGCGACACCTTCCGGGCGCATGCGACGGGCGCCCGGGTCGCTCTGGTCGATCCGGCGTCGCAGGCGGCGCGCGCGGCCGCCGACGTGCATGTCCGGGTCAACGTGGACGGCGCCTATTTCTGCGCCGGCGGTCTGATCAGGCAACAGACCTGCACGCTGTCGATGCGGGCCACCCTGCTGATCGAGGATCATCGCACCGGCACCAACACTCCCCTCGACTACAGCGTCGCCCGCCGCAGCGCCGAGATCCCCGGTTCGGAGAACTGGGCGTCGATCTCCCTGGAACAGGCGCAACGCGCCGTCCCGCCCGCCAGCCTGGCCAACCTCCTCGCCAACGAGATCCGCCAGGATCTGGACGTCCTGCTGCGCGCGCCGCAGGGGTAGCATCGAGCCGGGAGCCGGAGGCGGATAGCCCCTCCTCACCCGGCTCGGAAGCCGTCGGTCGTTACGCCGCCTGCCGCTTCTGCCGGACGATGCCGATGATCTCGCTGGCCGCCATCGGGATGTTGCTGCCGGGGCCGTAGATCGCGCTGGCGCCGGATTTGAGCAGGTAGTCATAGTCCTGCGGCGGGATGACGCCGCCGCAGACGACGATGATGTCGTCCGCCCCCTGCTGCTTCAGCGCCTTGGTCAGCGCCGGCACCAGGGTCTTGTGGCCGGCCGCCTGGGACGACACGCCGATCACGTGCACGTCGTTCTCGATAGCCTGGCGCGCCGCTTCCTCGGACGTCTGGAACAGCGGTCCCACATCGACATCGAAGCCAATATCGGCGAAGGCGGTGGCGATCACCTTGGCCCCGCGGTCGTGGCCGGCCTGGCCCAGCTTGACCACCAGCATGCGCGGGCGCCGGCCCTCGCCTTCCGCGAAGGCCTCGACCTCGGCGCGGATGCGCTCGAATCCCTCGTCGCCCGCATAGGCCGCGCCATAGACGCCCGAGACCGAACGGATCACCGCCCGGTGGCGGG
>JABDIP010000470.1 GCA_013003675.1 Inquilinus sp. | reverse complement strand
CAAGATGAAGGTCGGGCGGGACCGGCTGGCGGAGGACGTGGAGAAGCTGGCGGCCATGCGCGGCCATCTGGGCGACGGATTCCCGCTTATGGTCGACGCCAACATGAAATGGACCGCCGACCAGGCGGTCCGAGCCGCCCGCGCCTTCGCGCCGCACGACCCGGTCTGGCTGGAGGAGCCGATCTCGCCGGACGACGTGGCCGGCCACGCCCGCGTGCTGCGCGAGGGCGGGCTACCGATCGCGGCCGGCGAGAACCTGCGCTCCCTCTGGGAGTTCCGCCACTTGATCGCCGGCGGCGGCGTCACCTATCCGGAGCCGGATGTGACCAATTGCGGCGGCGTCACCGCTTTCCTCAAGATCGCCCATCTGGCGGAGGCCTTCAATCTGCCGGTCACCTCGCACGGCGCCCATGACGTGACCGTGCACCTGCTGGCGGCGGTGCCGAACGCCTCCTACCTCGAGGCGCACGGCTTCGGCCTCGACGACTATCTGGCGCATCCGCTGGTCATCGAGGACGGTGCCGCCATCGCCCCCGACCGCCCCGGCCACGGGCTGGAATTCGACTGGCCGGGGTTGGACAAGATCGCCGTCCGCTAGACGAAACCGTCTTCGGTCAGGAATCGTCCTCGTCCTCGTCCTCGTCGTCGTCATCCTCCTCGCGTATTGGGCGCGCGACCAGAACCTCCATGGCGTCACGGAAAATATCCGATTGTCGCTGTCGCAACGGATGGGTGTCGTTGGTCAGCCATCGGCCGAGCAGGTTGGTGGAGAGCGGATCGAGAAACGCCCCGCTCGCACCGCCCGGCAGGCTTGATTCCGCCCGAATCCGCCTGGGCCGTCGTCTGAAATCCGCCACATACCGGCGCGACGCCCCCGAGCTGAACATGAAGCCGTCCTGGTCGGCGGCGCGGATCGAATGATTGCCCGGGTCGACGGTCTGGTAGGCACCGTCGGCCGGCAAGCCGGGCAGGTCGCCGAGCGGCGGCGGAATGGCGCCGCCGACGGAGGGAATACTGAAGGGTTCGCCCAGGGGGTGGGCCAGGACGATCCGGTGCAGCACCCCCCAGCGATACTCGCTCTGGTCGGTCGAACCGCCGAAGGCATCGGCGAAGTCGGGGCCGGCCAGCAGGTCGAGCGCATCGGACAGGCTTTGCAGGATGATGAAGTCGCGTCGCACCGCCGGTTCGTCCACGCCCGGCACGTTGAAGAAATTCAGGCCTGAGGCACCGTAGCCGCCGCGATCCGGGAACGTATCGAAAAGGTTCTTCAGCGCGATCAGCGTCCGTTCGCTGCCGGCCTTGGGCAGGCCAAGACCGTCGAGTACCGCGTCGACGGTGTTGCCGACCATCCGGCTGCGCCAGACTGTGTAGAGGGTTGCGGCGACGCTGGCGTCGATCTCGGCCTGGTCCGGCGGCAGCCGCTCGCCGTCGATATCGGTGGCGTCGAAGCCCTCGACGATTCCGGTGGGCGCCGAACCGTCCCAGATGGCCAACCGGCCGACGGCCTCGCCAACGCGACCGTCCTGGAAGAAGGCACCGAGCGCCGGATGGGCAAGGGGCGATCCGGCGTTGCTGAAGGCGTCGACGATGAAAGGGACGAAGAATTCCGCATCGTGCTGCACGATGTCGGCCTGGATGTCCTGCATATCCTCCACCGTCACCGGACCCTCGGCCAGCCGCTCCTTCAGGCGCCGGGTGATGCGGCCGGCGCGCAGGCCGACATCGTAGCCGGGGCCGAGATAGAGGATGCCGCCGCCGGACCGCGTCTCGCTGAGCGGATCGTTGTCCAGCGTAAGACCGGCCGGATCGTTGTTGGCGTTGATGAAGAACCCGGCCGACGGGTTGACCACCTGCGGCATCTCGTCGAAGGGCAGGATCTCGAACGGCACCGATTGCACCGGCTGTCGATCCACGACCGGCAACCAGTCGTGATCGGCGATGCTGCCATCGCGGATGAAGGCCGGCGGCAGACCGTCTACCAGGCCGGCTTGAAGGTCGGCACGCAGTGGCAATTCCGCGCTGGTGAAGTAGGCGATATTGCCCCGATCATCGGCATAGGCCCAGTTCTGCGAGCCGACATCGAAGCGTTGCAGGCCGGCGACGAAATCGTCGAGGTCACGGGCGCGGTTGAACGCGCGGAAGGCATCGATCTCCCGGGTCCCGCTGAAGCCGGTATACATGACGCTGAGGGCGACGCCCTTGCCAAGATCGAATTCGATGATCGGCCCATCGTTGCGCCGCGGCACGATCAGCACCGCCTCGGGGATGTCGCCGCCCGGCGGCTCGACGACGATCGTGTCGGGACTGCCGTCCAATTCGTTGACGCGGAAGACCTGCGGCACGGGCAGGATCGGCTCGTTGACGCCTTCATGGACGATGGCGAGACCGCTGGGCGAGGTCGGGTCGAAGACGATCGCTTCCTGGAACACGTCGGTGACGTCCATCGGGTTGAACGTCGCGCCCCAGGCGGTGTCGCGGTTGTTGCCGAGGATCACGAAGGGGACGCCCGGAAAGCTGGCGCCGATGACGTCGAATCCGGCGTCGCCGGCGCGGAGATGGTTCTGATAGAAGGTCGACGGCGTGCCGAGGGGGAGATGCGGATCGTTGGCGAGCAGCGGCCGGCCGGACAGGGTATGGTTCCCGTCGACCGCCCATTCGTTGCTGCCGCGCCGATCCTCAGCGCGCCGCACGACGCTGTCGAGATGGGGCAGCGCCCGAATCCGATCGACATAGTTCCGCCCCAGCTCAACGGTTTCCGGGCGGATCGTCGGCCGGCCCCGAACCGCGGCGGCACGCTCTTCCGGGGCCGGGGCGATCGCTGTGGCAAAGCCCACCGGCACCGGATCGGCGTCCGGGATGGTCGAAGCCGGGTCGAACGGGGCGCTGCGCATGATGTCCTCGAAGAACAGCGCCGTGCCGTCGAAGCCGATAATGTCGCCGGCCAGCTGATAGGTCATCAGTGTCTCGGTACGGGCGATGTCGTCGATGTCGAAGGAAAGGCCGAAGGCGACCAGCTTGGCGACCGCCAGGCTGTCGACCGCCGTCCACGGGTCGAATTCGGTTAGTTCGAGGGCGGCGTATTCAGTCGGCAGCGGGTGGGCGGCGACATAGGCGTTGACGCCGGCGGCATAGGCGCCGATCGCCGCCAACCCCTTGCGCGACAGCACATCCAGCGATCGTTCCGCGGCGCGGCGCAGGCCGAGCGTGCGCAACTCCACGTCGCTCGCCAGGGCGGGTCTGCCCAGCAATTCCGCCAAGGTGCCGCTGGCCCGACGGCGCTGCAGATCCATCTGGAACAGACGGTCACGGGCGTGCGCCCAGCCCTGCATGAACACGAGGTCATGCTCGGTCCGGGCGAGGATATGCACGATGCCGTCAGCGTCGCGGACTATTGTGACGGGGGAATCAAGACCGTCGAATTCGCCGGGCGGACGAGCCTCGGCCGGTGCACCGATCAGGAGAATCGATAGCAGTGAAAGAGCAAGACCGCGGACCCGCATAACACCCTCCCCGAATCCGAGGCCACAGTGTCTGTACGCCGGTCACGGCGACCTGGACAAACGCGCTTTTCGATAGTGCTCCGTGGAGGATAGGCCAACCGGTTGCGGAGTCAACCGGATGCACCACCAGATCAGTCGGCGAGAAGGCAGGCTTCCTGCCTGACCTCTCGCAGCCCTGTCAGATCAGCTACAGCCGGTGGTGCCGCCGCAGGTCTCGCATTTCAGGCAGGTGCCGTTGCGGACCAAGGTCATGTTCTGGCATTCCGGACAGGGGTCGCCCTCGTACCCCTTTGCGCGGGCTTGGAGGATTGCCGCCGAGCGCGCGTCGAGGGTGGCGTGCACCGTCTCGCGCACGGTGACCGCCTCGACCACGGTCTGGGTGTCGAGCGCCACCGCGCCGTCGGTCGCCTGCGGGTCGAGGGCGGTCATCGCCTGGCCGACCAGTTCCTGCGCCGCGGCGGTGCGGCCGCCGTCGAGCACCCGCAGATTGCCGCGGGCATAGCCGTTGGAGGCCATGCGCTGCAGGGTGGCATTGGCGAGCTTGGCCACCTCCGGCAGCGCGGGCAGATCGCCCTCTCCGTCGCCGGCGCCGACGGTGTCCGGAGCCAGGTCTTCCGGCTGGACGTGCGCCAGGTCATGCCGGGCCAGATAGCTGATCGCCAACTCGCGGAAGATGTAATCGAGGATCGACGACGCCATCTTGATGCTGTCGTTGCCGCTGACCATGCCGGCCGGCTCGAAGCGGGTGAAGGTGAACGCCTCGACGAATTCCTCCAGCGGCACGCCGTATTGCAGCCCGAGCGAGATGGCGATGGCGAAATTGTTCATCAGCGAGCGGAAGGCGGCACCTTCCTTGTGCATGTCGATGAAGATCTCGCCGAGGTTGCCGTCATCGTATTCGCCGGTCCGCAGATAGACCTTGTGGCCGCCGACAACGGCCTTCTGGGTATAGCCCTTGCGGCGCGACGGCAGCGGCGAGCGGTCGCCGCGGGCGAGATCGGCCAGCCTGGCCATCGCGTTCCCCGCCGCCCGCTCGGCGAGGATCGGCGCGCGGGCCGCCGCCGGGGCGGCGATCAGGCGTTCCGCCAGCGTCTCCTTGAGATCGTCCTCGTCCTCGTCGACGTCGGCGAGCAGCGAGGCCGCCAGCGGCTGCGACAGCTTGGAACCGTCGCGGTAGAGGGCGTTCGCCTTGATGCCCAGGCGCCAGGACAAATGATAGGCGTCCTTGCAATCCTCGACCGTGGCGTCGT
>JABDIP010000439.1 GCA_013003675.1 Inquilinus sp. | reverse complement strand
GAAATTGTCGAACGCGGTCTGGCCCCAGCGCAGGAACTCATAGCGCTCCTGATTGCGTTCGAACTCACGCTCCACATTGTGCTCGAAGGCCATGGCGGTGCCGAACTCGTCCACCATCACCGAATGGTCGATGACCAGATCGACGGCGGAGAGCGGGTTGATGCGCTGCGGGTCGCCGCCCAGCGCGCCCATCGCCTCGCGCATCGCCGCCAGATCGGCGACCGCCGGCACGCCGGTGAAATCCTGCATCAGCACCCGCGCCGGGCGATAGGCGATCTCGCGGTCCGAATGTTTGTCCTTCAGCCAGTCGACCAGGCCCTTGACGTCCTCGACGGTGACCGAGCGGCCGTCCTCGTAGCGCAGCAGGTTCTCCAGCAGCACCTTCAGCGAATAGGGCAGGCGGGACAGATCGCCGAGCTGGGCCTCCGCCGCCTTCAGGCTGAAATAGTCGTACTCCTTGCCGTCGACGGTCAGGGTCTTGCGGGTCTTCAGGCTGTCGTGTCCGGTGACGGTCAAGGCGGTTCTCCAGGGGCGGGTTCGAGGCGGCGGCGGGCCGGTGCCCGTCAGGCCGTGGAACGGTGCGAAATTCGGCCTCTCATGTAGTCTTTTTCGCGCCCGGGATCAAATGGCGGAAAGGTCTTGGGAACACCTTTGCGCTAGGGTGCCGGCAACCGCCAAGGCGCAAGGTCCCGGCAGAGCTTCCATGATCCCGATCACCGACACTATCGTCCTCGACCCGCGCGAGATCGAGGAGAGCTTCATCCGCGCCGGCGGGCCCGGCGGACAGAACGTCAACAAGGTCTCCTCGGCGGTTCAGCTCCGTTTCGATCTGCGCCACTCGCCGTCGCTGCCCGACGATCTGCGGGCCCGGGCCGAGCGGCTGGCCGGCCGGCGGCTGACCAAGGAGGGCGTGCTAGTCATCACCGCCGCCCGCTTCCGCGCCCAGGAGCGCAACCGCGACGACGCGCTGGCCCGGCTGGTCGAGTTGCTGCGCCGCGCCGCCCAGCCGCCGACACCGCGCCGGCCGACCAAGCCGAGTGCCGGGGCCAAGAAACGGCGGCTGGCCGACAAGGCGCGGCGCGGCGTGCTGAAGAAACTGCGCGGCGCGGCGTCGGCGACGGAATAGCCGGCCCTGGCCGGACACCGCGGCGGCCGCTATCATCACCTCTCCTCGCTCCGATTGGCAGGAGGATCGCCATGAAACCGACAATCGCCGTCCTCGCCCGCCTGGCGCCGCTTCCGCTGCTGGCCCTGGCGCTGCTGCTGCCCCCCGGCACCGCGCGCGCCGACGCCATTGACGGCCATTGGTGCGCCGACGACGGGCGCCATCTTTCCATCGAAGGGCCGGCGATCACCACGCCGGGCGGCAAGCGGCTGAGCGGCCAATACCGCCGCCACTATTTCAGCTATGTGGTGCCGGCCTCGGAGCCGAATGCCGGTGCGGCGACGGCGATGACGCTGGTCAGCGACGATATCGTGCATCTGAAGGTGCTGATCGACGCCGCCAAGACGGAAGTCTGGCGCCGCTGCGACTTTACCTCGTAACGGGCTGTCGCCGCGCCAGTCTACCTGCCGACCCGGGCCCGGCCGATGGTGTTGCGGTCGGTGCCGAACCACACGGTGCCGGTGCCGGAATCGTAGTCCATATGGCGCACCGAGCCGCCGCCGGAGGGGATCGGCGTCACCGAGAAGAACGCCTCCGTGGCGGGATCGAAACCGACGAAGTTGTTCGGCGACGGACCCGATTCGACGAACCAGATCCGATCCTGGCCGTCGATCGCCATGCCGTAGGGGCGGGCACGGCGGCCCGAGGGCATCGGCCATTCCCGGACCGCGCCGGATCCCGGGTCCAAGCGGCCGAGCCGGCCGCGCGCATAGTCGACGAAATAGACCTGTCCATCGCTGGTGAGGCCAAGGCGCCGGGGCCGCGCGCCCGACACCGGCAGCGGATGCTCGGTCAGCGTCAGGGTCTCCGGATCGACCGAGGCCAGCTTGTTGGTGCCGAACAGTGCGATCCAGGCCACACCGTCCGGTGACACGACGATGCCGTAGGGCCGGGCTCCGCGGCTCGGCACCGGGATCAGATCCACCGAACGATCGGCCACCCGCAGCCGGCCGACGAAATTGCCGTTCTGGACGGTGAACCAGATTTGCCGTTCGCCCGCGTCGAAGATCAAGGTGTGCGGATCGCGCGCCGCGTCGTCCGGCATGGCGATTTTCTCGATGGTATCGCTCGCCGGATCGTAGCGGCCGATATGACCCTGCCGATTGCCGGCGTACCAGACGACGCCGTCGGCGCCGACGATCAGATTGTGCGGGCCGGTGTTGCGCTCCAGATCGCGGCGGACGCAGTCACCGGGGCCGGGGTCGAGCCGCGCCAGGTAGTCGCCGCGCTGGCCGACGAACCAGACCTCGCGGTCGCCGACCGCATCGGGGTCGCGCGGCCGGCTGGAGCCATAGGGAACCGTCCATTCCTCGATGTCGACCGGGCTCACGGCATCCGCCGCCGCGGCCGGCAGACAGGCGGCAAGGCAGAT
>JABDIP010000427.1 GCA_013003675.1 Inquilinus sp. | reverse complement strand
TGCAGCGATTTCAGCAATGCCACCATGCGCGCCGACTCCTCCGGCCCCATGCCGGCCATCGGCTCGTCCAGCAGCAGCATGGTCGGCCGAGTCGCGAGCGCCATCGCCATCTCGAGCTGGCGTTTCTCGCCGTGCGACAGGCTGGTGGCGGGGGCATCGGCGCGGCCGGCAAGCCCGACCCGCTCCAGCACCGCCTGCGCCGGCCGGCGCAGGGCCGCGTCGCGCCGGGCGTCGCGCCAGAAGCGAAAGCTGTGGCCGGCGCGGGCCTGCGCGGCCAAGGCGACGTTGTCTGCGGCGGTAAGACCACCGAACACGCTGGTGATCTGAAAGCTGCGGGCCAGGCCGCGATGGACACGCCGGTGCGTCGGCATCCGGGTGATGTCGTCGCCGTCGAACAGGATGCGCCCACCATCGGGGCGCAATTCGCCGGAGAGCTGGGCGATGAGCGTCGTCTTGCCGGCGCCGTTCGGGCCGATCAGCGCGTGCAGTTCGCCGCGCGCGACCTCCAGCGTCAGCGTGTCGGTCGCGGTCAGGCCACCGAACCTCTTGCTCAGGCGGTCCACGCGGAGCAGATAGGCCGCCGTTTCAGCCATCGCCCCGCGTCCCCGGCTTGCCTGGGCGTCTGGGTCGGCGCAACGCGCCGCTGGGCCGCCCCTGGATCAGGCCATAGACGCCACGTCGGGCGAACAGCACCACCAATAGCAGCAGCGGCCCCAACACCACCTGCCAATGCTCGGTGTAGTCGGCCAGCACCTCCTCCAACAGCAACAGCGTGGCCGCGCCGAAGACCGGCCCGACCAGCGTGCCCATGCCGCCGAGCACGACCATCACGATGATCTCGCCGGAGCGGTTCCAGACCATGAAGGCGGGCCCGACATACTCGGTCGCGTTGGCCAGCAGCACGCCGGACAGACCGGCGCCGGCGCCGGCGACCACGAAGGCGGCCAGCTTGTAGCGGTAGGTCGGGAAGCCCAGCGCCCGCATCCGCCGCTCATTCTCCTTGCAGCCGCGAAGCACCATTCCGAACCGGGCATTGATCAGCCGGTAGCACAGGAACAGGAAGCCGAGCAGCAGTGCCAGCACCAGATAATAGAAGCTGGTGTTGTCGTTGAGGTCGATGGGGCCGGGGAGTTGCGACCGGCCCCACAGCGCGATCCCGTCGTCGCCGCCATAGCCCTGCAGCGACACGAACAGGAAATAGACCATCTGCGCGAAGGCCAGCGTGATCATGATGAAGCCGATCCCGCTGGTGCGCAGGCAGATCGCGCCGATCGCCAGGGCCGCCAGAGCCGAGGCGAGCACGGCGACCGGCCAGACCACCAAGGCGTTCACGCTGCCCGGCAGGCCGAGCAGGGTGCTGCCCTCGAACTGGTGAAAGAACAGGATGCCGACGCCATAGGCGCCGATGCCGACGAAGGCCGCATGGCCGAAACTGACCAGCCCGCCGAAACCGAGGATCAAATCGAGGCTGACGGCGGCGAGGCCGAAGATCAGGATGCGGGTGAACAGGCTGACATAGAAACCGCGGTCGAGGGCGTCCGCCACCGGCGGCAACGCCAGCAGGAAGACCAGCGTTGCCAGCAGGACCGCCCGCTCGCGGCTGGCCAGCAGGCTCTTGAGCGCGGTCATGCCGGGGCCGGGAACAGGCCGCGCGGGCGGAAGAACAGCACCGCCGCCATCAGGATGTAGATCGACATCGACGACAGCGAAGCGCCGACGCCGTCCGCCATCGACGGGTCGAGCAGCAGCCGGAACGCCGCCGGCAACCCGATCCGGCCGAAGGTGTCGACCAGCCCGACCAGCAGCGCCCCGATGAAGGCGCCGCGGATCGAGCCAATGCCGCCGATCACGATCACCACGAAGGTGAGGATCAGGATCTGCTCGCCCATGCCGCCCTGGACCGCCAGGATCGGCCCGGCCATCGCCCCGGCCAGCGCCGCCAGCCCGGCGCCGAGGGCGAAGACAAGGCTGTAGAGCAAGCCGATATTGACGCCGAGCGCCGACACCATCTCGCGGTTGGAAGCGCCGGCGCGGATCAGCATGCCGAGCCGGGTGCGGCCGATCAGGACCCACAGGAACAGCGCCACGGCGATCCCGACCGCTATGATCGCCAGACGGAAAGCGGGGTAGGGCGCGCCCGGCAGAATCTCCACCGTGCTCGACAGAAAACTGGGCGGGTCGAGGAACACCGGCACCGGCCCCCACAGGATGCGCACCAGCTCATTGAAGAACAGGATCAGGCCGAATGTGGCCAGCACCTGGTCAAGATGGTCGCGCCGGTAGAGGGTTCGCAGGGCGACCAATTCGACGGCGAGGCCGACCAGTGCCGCGAGCGGGATCGCCACGACCAGCGCCAGAACGAAGCTGTCAAAGAGGCTGGCGAAGGTCGCCGTCAGATAGGCACCGATCATGTAGAACGAGCCATGCGCCAGGTTGATCATGTCCATGATGCCGAAGACCAGCGTCAGCCCGGCCGCCATCAGGAACAGCATCACCCCGAGTTGTATGCCGTTGAGCGTCTGTTCGACCAGGAGGAGCGCGGTCACGCCGGAATGCCTGGAATGGGATCCAGGGTGATACCGAGGCACCTGGCATTTCCAAACCGTCTGCGACCAACCCTTGTCTTTCCCGCAGAGGCGGGAAGCCAGGGGACACCGGCGTTGGCTGGATTCCCGCCTTCGCGGGAATGACGATGATTCGGCTGAGCAGCGCACGGACCGCCCGGCGCCATTGAGTACTCATGGTCATTCATTGTCGTCGAACCGCGTCTCGATCTTGTCCAGGCGATCAACGATGTGAGCTTGGGCGAGCAGGACGAGCACTATGAATGCCGC
>JABDIP010000397.1 GCA_013003675.1 Inquilinus sp. | reverse complement strand
AGGGCGGCTACCGCGCCATGCTGAAGCTGCGCGAGGAGGGCGTCGTCACTGCGCTGGGCGCCGGTGTCAACGAGTGGGAGATGTGCCAGCGCTTCGCCGAGGCCGGCGATTTCGACTGTTTCCTGCTGGCCGGCCGCTACACCCTGCTGGAGCAGAAATCCCTCGACACCTTCCTGCCGCTCTGCGTCGAACGCGACATCGGCATCATCATCGGCGGCCCGCTCAACACCGGCATCCTGGCCACCGGCGCGGTCGACGGCGCCTACTACAATTACGCCCCGGCACCGCCGGAGATCATGGCCCAGGTCGCCAAGATCGAAGCCGTCTGCCAGCGCCACGACGTGCCCCTGGCCACCGCAGCGCTGCAGTTCCCGCTCCACCACCCCGCGATCTCATCGGTCATCCCCGGCGCCCGCACCCCGTCGGAGATCACCAGAAACGTGGAAACCTTCGCGCTCGACGTACCGGCCGATCTATGGGCCGAGTTGAAGGCGGAAGGGCTGCTGCGGCAGGACGCGCCGACGCCGTAGGCGGTCGTCAGCACGGTCAGCCGAGAGCGCGACGCCAGCTTTCGGCACAAGCCTCAAGCCCCCGAATGTCAGGCGTCGGAACCGTTCGAAGGCCAAGTGGGATCGGCCCGGCCTGAACTGCCCATTTCCACAGCAGCGCCGCGCCTAGTGCTGTGCCGTCGCGGTCCGGCGACACCATCACTTCCTGACAGGGTCTCAGTGCGGCGATCAACTTGCAGAACAGCGCATTGCCGGCGAAGCCGCCGTCAATGACGACAGTGTTCTTCGAGCCGATATGGTCGATGGCGAGAGAGGCCATCAGCGCCGTGTAGAGCGTCGCCAGCGCCACCCGGGCCGCCGGAGTCTGCGGCTCCGGCCCTATGATCCGCCCCTTGCCGCCAGTGCCGGGGGCCGGTCCGCCGCTGTCGGTGAAGGAGGGCAGGGCCATGGTGCCGGCGCCGATCAGCGCCGCCACGTCGTCGAGGGTCGCCGTTGCGTCGGCGGCGTCGCCGGCCAGCAGGGCGAACTCCCGGCCGCCCATGAAACGGCTGCACGCGACAGGGTTGCCGTGGACGTCGGTGTTGGAGACGGTGTCGCGGGTTGGGTCGAGGGCATCGAGCGGCTGGGCGGCGTTGAAGCTTATCACCCAGGTGCCGGTGGACATCAGGGTGAAGTCGCTCATGCCGGCGGCCAGATAGCGCAGATAATTGGCGCTGCTGTCGTGGATGCCGCACAGCACCGGCGTGACGGCCGGCAGGCCGGTGGCTGCGGCGACCTCCGCCGCGACCGGTCCCAGCACGTCCCACGCCTTGCGCATCGGCGGGAACAACCGCCGCCAGCCCTGGCTGTCGACCAGCGAGCTGTAGTCGTTCGCCAGCGGCGCCCAGAGATGGGTCTGGGCGCCGAGCGACGTCACCTCGGTGGCCGCCACGCCGGACAGCCGCCAGGCCCAGTATTGCGCGTTCGGCAGGATGTGGCGGGTTCTGGCGAAGGTCCCCGGAAAGGCGCTTGCCTGCCAGAAGATCTGCCGGCCCAGGGTGAGGCCGGCCGGGTTGGTCGGCGCGAACACCTCGCCGAAGGACGGTGCGGCCTCTGTATAGGCGGCCTTGATGGCGTCCGGCGGATCGGCCTCGTAATCCATGATCAGCTGCACCAGGCCGTCCTCGCCGACCAGCGCCGCGGTCGAGCCATAGGCGCAGGGCACGATGGCGCGGATCGGGTGGCGGGCGGCCAGCCGGCCGAGCGCCGCCAGCAACCAATGCCAGACATGGTCGGCATCGACATGCAGATAGGGCGGCCCCGCGACCGGCCGGTTCTCGGCCGTCTCGGCGTCGAGAATCCGGCCCTCGGCGTCGATCGCCAGCAGCTTCAGATTGGTCTTGCCGAGATCGAGGACGGCGACGGTGTCGGTCATGGCGCGGGAAAAGTGGCCGGGGCGGGAGATTCCATCCTAATCCGGCGCCTCTCATTGTTGAACCGCGCCCGAACCGTCGATACAGTCGCGCCATGCCAAAACTCAAGCACCGCAAGCTCCGCAAGGAGATCATCGCCACCTGCCGCGCCATGAACGCCGCCGGGGTGAACCAAGGCACGTCCGGCAACGTCAGCGCCCGCATCGATGGCGGCTTTCTGATCACGCCGTCGGGAATTCCCTACGACCGGATGAAGCCGGAGCAGATCGTCGAGATGGACCTCGCCGGCGGCTACTACGGCAAATTCCTGCCGTCGAGCGAATGGCGGATGCACTACGACATCTTCCGGGCCCGGTCCGAGGCGCAGGCGGTGGTGCACACCCATGCCATCTATTGCACCGCGCTGTCCTGCCAGCGGGTCGAGATCCCGGCCTTCCACTACATGATCGGCGTCGCCGGCGGTACGACGATCCGCTGCTCCGACTACGCCGCCTTCGGCACCCAGGCCCTCTCCGACACCATGCTGAAGGCGCTGGAGGACCGTTCGGCCTGCCTGCTCGCCAATCACGGCATGATCTGCATCGGCTCGAGCCTCAAAAAGGCGCTGTGGCTGACCATCGAGGTCGAGACCCTGGCCAAGCAATTCACCCATGCCCGGCAGAACGGCAAGCCGGTCATCCTGTCCGACGACGAGATGAAGACGGTGCTCGCCCGGTTCAAGAGCTACGGAAAGCAGGCCGCCGATCTGAAGCCGGGCGAAGCGCTGGCGGTCGAACCGCCGCCGCGCCGCGATGCGCCGGGTGGCAACAAGATCAAGGCCAAGGCGATGAAGTCGGGGAAAGCCGCAAAGGCCGCCAAGCCGCAGCCTCTGGCGGTCGTGGTCACCGACGACGCAGCGGCGCCGGAACCGGCGGAAACGACGAACAAACGCCCACCTCGCCGGTCGAGGTCTAAACCGGCGGCGGCCTGACGCCGGACCGGGCGGACGCGCCGATGATCGTCAGCTGCGGCGAGGCGCTGATCGACTTCGTGCCGATGATGGGCCCGGGGCGCGAGGCGGGCTATCGGCCGCTGCCCGGCGGCTCACCGTTCAACGTTGCCATCGCCGTTTCCCGCCTCGGCCAGCCGGCGGGGTTCCTCAGCCGCGTCTCCCGAGATTTTTTCGGCGATCTGCTGGTCGCGACGCTGGCGGCGAACGAGGTCGAAACCGGGTTGGTGGTTCGGGGCGACGAGCCCAGCACGCTCGCCTTCGTCAGCCTGGCGCCGGGGCAGGAGCCGCGCTACGCCTTCTTCAACGAGGGTGCCGCAGACCGCAGCCTGGCCCCGGCCGACCTGCCCGACCCGCTGCC
>JABDIP010000394.1 GCA_013003675.1 Inquilinus sp. | reverse complement strand
ACCCTGGAGCCCCGGACCGGGTGACGCGCAAAATCGATCCGACGCGACGGCCCGCCCTGAAGCCCGCATTGAAACCCGACGGCACGCCCGCCGACAACGACCGCGTCGAGATCGGCCCGACGCGGCTGGCCTTCGACGAATGGGCGGCGGCCGGCATCACGCCGCCGGACCTGCCGAGGATGCGGGCGCACCGGCTGGACCGCCTCGCGGCGGCGCTGCGGCAGCGCGACTATGGCGCCGTACTGATGTTCGATCCGCTGAACATCCGCTTCGCCTCCGACACCACGAACATGCAGCTCTGGAACGCGCATAATCCGTTCCGTGCCTGCTTCGTCTCCGCCGACGGCTACATGGTGCTCTGGGATTTCAAGCCAAGCGACCTGCTGACCGCCTTCAACCCGCTGGTGCGCGAGACCCGCGGCAAGGCGTCGTTCTTCTATTTCGCCTCCGGCGACCGGGCCGACGACGACGCCCGCCGCTTCGCCGGCGAGATCGGCAGCCTGATGCGCCGGCAGTGCGGCGGCAATCGCCGGCTGGCGGTGGACAAGATCCAGATCCACGGCCTGCGCGCCCTGGAAAGCAAGGGCCTGGATGTCCTCGACGGCGAGGAGGTCATGGAGAAGGCCCGGGCGATGAAGGGGCCCGACGAGATCGCCGCCATGCGCTGTGCGATGCACGCCTGCGAGAGCGCGATGCATGAGATGCAACGCCAGGTCGCCCCCGGCATGACCGAGAACGACATCTGGGCAATCCTGCACGCCGAGAACATCAAGCGCGGCGGCGAATGGATCGAGACCCGCATCCTGGCCTCGGGCCCGCGCACCAACCCGTGGTTTCAGGAATGCGGGCCGCGGATCGTCGGCACCGGCGAACTGCTGGCCTTCGACACCGATCTGATCGGCTGCTACGGCATGTGCGCCGACATCTCGCGGACCTGGTTCGTGGACCCCAGCGGCACGACCGAGCCGACCGCCGAGCAGAAGCGCCTCTTTCGCGAGGCCCCCGCCCAGATCGTCGAGAACATGGCCGTGCTGGCGCCCGGCAAGTCGCTGAAGGAGATCACCTTCTCCGGCCGGCCGCTACCCAACGAGTTCGCCGCCCTGCGCTATTCGACCAAGATGCACGGCGTCGGCCTGTGCGACGAATGGCCGGAAATCCGCTATCCGCAGGACTGGCGCGCCGGTGCCTTCGACTACGCGCTGGAGCCGGGGATGACCCTCTGCGTCGAGGCCTATATCGGCTCCGAGGGCGGCGCGGACGGCGTCAAGCTGGAGGATCAGGTGCTGATCACCGAAACCGGCTTTGAGAACCTGACCCGTTTCCCGTTCGACGAGCGCCTGCTGGCCTGACGCCCGCTCACCGCCGGCTCACGACAGTCGAACCGCCGGGCGGCGACGGCGAGCCGAAGCCGATCGGCCGGCGCGCGGCGGGCTTCGCCGCTGCCTCGCGGTGCAGCCTGTCGACGATGTCGCGCGGTCCGGGCGTCCCGGCCTCGAACCGCAACTGGCGGGCCACCACGGCGAAATCGCCCGGCGTCAGCCCGGCGATGCCGGCCAGGCCGGGCGGCGCCTCCCGGCCGAAGAAGCTCCGGAAGGCAAGCGCCGTCTTGGCCGGCGGCAAGGCCCGCAGCTCGATCTTAAAGACGAAGCGGCGCAAGGCCGCCGGGTCCAGCTTGACCGCGTGGTTAGTGGCGGCGATGAAGGGCAGCGGGTGGCCGTCCATCCAGGTCAGCAACTCGTTGACCTGGCTGATCTCCCAGCTGCGGCTCGACAGCGCGCGATCGAACAGCAACGAGTCCACCTCGTCGAACAGCAGCACCGTTCCACGATCCGCCGCCTCGGCGAAGGCGCGGGCGATCCGCTGCTCGGTCTCGCCGACCCAGGGCGACATCAGGTCCGACGCCCGCTTGATGGCCAACGGCCGGTCCAAACGATGCGCCAGATCGTGGGCGAGCGCGGTCTTGCCGGTGCCCGGCGGGCCGGTCATCAACAGCGAGAAATCGGGCGGCGCCCCGGGGGCAGTCACCTTGGCGGCCAAATCCTCGATGGCAATGTCGGTCTCGTAGAGGTCGAGATTCAACGCCCGGTGGCCGGAGCGCGCCGGCGGCGACGGGCGGCCGTGCCGCACCCCGGCGACCAGCGCCGCGACGGTCTGCTCGGCATCGGCCTCGCCGCCGCGGGCCAGCCGGGCGGTGCGCACCGCGTTGCGGGCAACGGTGGTGGCTTCCGGAGTCGACTCCGCCAACCGGCCGATCGTCGCCTCCGACAGGTTCAGCTTCTCATCTGCCGCGATCCGCCCGAGGATGCGCCGGCGCGCCGCCGGAGAGGGCACGTCCAGGCGCAACACATAGCTCATGCGGCGCAGGAAGGCCGGGTCGACCGCCCTGATCTCGTTCGAGGTCCACAAAGTCGGTACCGGGTTGGTCTCGAACATCCGGTTGACGAACACCTTCGAGCCGTCGCGCTGGGACGGTCCGCCGCCAAAAACCGGCGGCGGCTCGCCGACCAGATCCTCCATCTCGTCGAACAACAGCACCGCGTCGCGGCGGTTGGCCAGCACCCGCTGGGCCAGCTTCAGCGCCGTCACCCGGTCCCAGCGGGTCGGTTCCTCGCCGTCATCGGCGACTTCGCCGACGCCATAGAGCCGGCCGCCGGCGGCTTCGGCCAACGCCTTGGCAAGCTCGGTCTTGCCGGTGCCGGGCGGGCCGTACAGCAGCACGTTCACGCCTTCCGCCCCGGTCGACAGGGCGCCGGCCAAGGTTCGGCGCAACAGGTCGATGGCCCCGCCGCGCTCGGCGAAATCGTCCAACCCCAGGGATGCGGGAGCGGGGGCGCCGACCAGGCAGGCGATCAGCGCCTCGTCATCGGCCGGCATGCGGTCGAGAACGCGGCCAAGCGCCTGGGTCGGGAACAGGTCGACCTGGCCGGCATTGGCCGCCGACGGCTCGAGAAGGCCAAGCCTTACCGGCTGGCATTGAGCCACCGCTTCGACGTTGGGCAACCCCGACAGAGTGGCCATCAGCACCATCGGGTCCTGGCCTTCCTGCCGCAACCGATGGGTCAACGAGGAAAGCAACAGCGTTCGGTTGAATTGCACGACGATCCGCAACAACGTCGTGTCGCCCTCGGCAAGGCCGAGCAGGGCGGCCAACCGGCGGCACAAATCCGCAAGTGGCGCCGGCTGGGCGCCCGCCTCGCATTCCGGCCGCTCAAGCGCGGCGACCAGGCGATCCCATCGCTCGCGCCCCACGGTTCGATCGTCGAGGGCGCGCTCGCTCGCCTTTTCGGCCGCTTTTTGGGCAAACCGGCGCATCCAGCCCTTTCTCCGACGCCCGATCGGCGCATCGGCCTGGGCGTCGACCGGGCAGGGCGCATCGTCCTCCGTCGCGATCAGATCGGACAGGCCAATGGCCCTGGCGTTGCCAAGGCACCACCAGAACAGGGCGTCGGCGAGCGGAGAGCCCGGCACGGCGTCGCGGGAAACAAGGCGCAGAACGCGCCGCAACAGGGATGGAGTGCCCATCGGTCATCCAATCGTCGTCTCCGGCGCCGGCGCGGTCGCCATAGGCGCGACGCGGGGAACCGCCCGGAGACCGGGTTCATTCTAAGGGTATGGGGATGACGGCGCCGGGTCCGACCCGGCGAACGCGCGGCTAGCGCGTGGGCAGGGCCAGGACTCGAACGGGCGTCAGGCCCGGTATGACTGAGTCGCGTCCAAGCAATTGCTTGCCTCCGGTTAGAAGCCCTTCGGGGCGGAGCCGCGAAGGAGCGTGGATGTACCGAAAGGCCGGTGTCGAGTCAAGTCGTGCGACCCAGCGTTGCGGAACCGGCGATCGCCTGCCGTTGCGCGCCGGTATATCGTGGTCGCCAATCCAAGGGCCGAAAAGGATCACACCCCATGCAGAGCGAGATGCGGCGGATCGTGCTGGCGAAGCGGCCCGAGGGTGCGCCGACCGCGGAGAATTTCAGGCTGGAAACGGTGCCGATGCCGAAGCCGGGTGCGGGCCAGGTTCTGGTCCGTATTCTCTACCTGTCGCTCGATCCCTATATGCGCGGCCGCATGGACGACGCGAAATCCTATGCCCCGGAGGTGGCAATCGGCGCCCCCATGGGCGGCGGCTGCGTGGCCCAGGTGGAGGTGTCCAACGCCCCCGGTTTCGCACCCGGCGACATCGTCACCGGCATGATGGGCTGGGCCAGCCATTGGATCGCCGAGGCCGAGGGGCTGCAGAAGCTCGACCCGGACGCCGCGCCGGTCTCAACCGCACTGGGGGTGCTGGGCATGCCAGGGCTGACCGCCTGGACCGGGCTCAACGAATACGGACGGCCGAAGCGGGGCGAGACCCTGGTGGTCTCGGCGGCGACCGGCGCGGTCGGCTCGGTGGTCGGCCAGCTCGGCAAGATCCATGGCCTGCGGGTCGTCGGGGTGGCCGGCGGGGCGGAGAAATGCGCCCATGCGGTGGACACGCTGGGGCTCGACACCTGTATCGACCACCGCGCCGCCGCCGATGCCGGCGCCCTCAGGGAGGCCCTGGCGGCGGCCTGCCCGGACGGCGTGGATATCTATTTCGAGAATGTCGGCGGCAAGACGCTGGAGGCGGTCATCCCGCTGATGAACGTCGGCGGCCGCATCCCGGTCTGCGGTATGATCGCCTGGTACAACAGCGGCGGCCCGGGCGCGGGCGCGCAGGAGGGTGGCGACCGCCTGCCGAAACTGTGGCGCACGATCCTGGTCAACCGCCTGTCGGTGAACGGCTTCATCGTGTTCGACCACTTCCACCGCTACCCGGCCTTCGCAAAGGAGGTGGGCGGCCATCTGCGCGACGGCCGGATCACCTATCGCGAGGATGTGGCCGAGGGGCTGGAGACCGCGCCGGAAGCGTTTATGGCGATGCTCAAGGGAGGCAATTTCGGCAAGCAGCTCGTGAAGGTGTCCGAGCCGAGCTGAGTCGGGGTTGGACCCATCGGCAGTGGGGCGGTGTCGGGAGTTATGTACTGTCCACTTGATATGACAACTTCGCCCAGGATGGTCGGATCGCCGGTGGTGCCCGCTGGCGGACCGACCGTCCGGCTGGCTCGCTCGCAGGGCTGCCGGCTTATGCCACCACTCCGAACAGAGCGCCCAGGAACAGCGAGCCGAGGAGCGCGAATGTGAGATACGCAAGGAAGACCGGTGGCCTGGCGAGGGCATAGACGGCGATGGCGGCGGGGATCGAGGTGACCCCGCCGGCCAACAGGAAGGCCATGCCGGCCGCGGGCGCCATGCCTTGTTCGATCAGCCCGCCGACCAGCGGCAGGGCGGCGTAGCCATTGAGATAGGCGGGCACGCCGACGAAGGTCGCGGCCAGCACCGACGGCCATCCTCCGCCCAGGGTCGACGCGACCAGCTCCGCCGGGAGATACGCCAGCATGAGGCTCTCCAGCAGGAAGGCGAGCGCCAGCCATTTGCCGAGGAACAGCGTGGTTTGAAGGCCGGTGCGCCGGAACGTCTCGCGTCGCGGTGCCTCGGTCCAGAAGCGCCAGACCGGCGCGGCGGTGCCGCGGACGGCGGATCCGGCGCAGCCGCCATCGCCGATATTCGGCCGGAGCGGCGTGCTGAACCAGCCGCTCCCCATCAAAGCCGCCATGCCAAAGCCGCCGATCAGGCCGATGGCGATCGCCGCGAGGGTCTTGTAAAGGGCGAAGGAGACGCCGAGCGTGCCGGCGGTCAACACGAACATGGTCGGATCCATGATCGGCGACGCCAGCCAGAAGGCCATGACCGCCGGCAAGGGGACGCCCATGGCCAGCAGGGCCGCGATCAGAGGGATCACGCCGCAGGAGCAGAACGGCGACAGCGCGCCCATCAGTGACGCCGCCACGATCATGGTCCCGGTTCGGCCGCTGAACGCCTTGGCGATCAGGCGGTCTGCGCCCGACGCCTTGGCGTAGGCAGCGACTCCTATGGAGAGCAGAAGGAAGATCGCGATATCCAGCAGCGCATTCACCGTGAAGACGATGCTCTCGACCGCCTGGTCGGCCGACAAGGACGCGATCAGCAGGACGATGACGGCCATGGCCACCACGACACGATCCAGGCCGCGGACCGCCCGATACGCAGACATCGCAATCGCGCTCATCGTCGCGCTCCTTCTTGTTCGATCCATCTAGAAGGATCGAAACAGTATCTCAAAAAAAGGGGTCCCGTCATGCGGCATCCACATCCGACTGAGCGTCGGCACAGCACTCCGAGACCAGGAACGACAAGGTCTCGTTCATCACCGCATAGTTGGCCCGGCAGATCAGGGTCGTCCCCCGGCGCTCCTGGCTGACCAGTCCGACCCGGGTGAGGCGGTGCAAATGGTGCGACAGCGTCGAGCGCGGGACTTCCGTTTGGCTCTGGATCGCGCCGACCGCAAGGCCGGCCTCTCCGGCCCGCACCAGCAGGCGATAGATTGCGAGCCGGGTGGGGCTGCCCAGTGCTTCGAGACGTTCGGCGGTGCGCTCAAGGTCCATGCCCGGACAGTAAGGCACCGCGATCCCGACGTCAATCGGTATTTCTAGGATTATCGAAATAACAGATCGACGCCGGATTTCATGCTGACGTCGAAAAATCCTTCAGCCTTGGCAGGCGATCTCCAGGATTTCCGAGGCTCGGCGCGAACGCAAGATTCGGGCGTCGACGGAGATGCCGACGGCGGCCTCGAGCCGGATGGGACGGGGCGCCCCGCTAATTCTCTAGCATCCGCCGCAGCAGTTCCACATCCTCGGCGAAGGCGCGGTCGCCGGCGCAGAGCTCGTCGATCTTGCGCACCGCGTGCATCACCGTTGTGTGGTCGCGGCCGCCAAATTTGCGGCCGATCTCCGGCAGCGAGCGGGCGGTGAGCTGCTTGGCGAGATACATCGCCACCTGCCGCGGCCGGGCCACCGAGCGCGACCGGCGGGCGGAATGCATGTCGGCCAGCTTGATGTTGAAGTGCTCGGCGACCTTCTTCTGGATCTCGTCGATGGTGACCCGGCGGTCATTGGCGCGCAGCAGATCATGCAGCAGCTCCTGGGTCGATTCCAGGGTGACCGGCCGGCCGACCAGCTCGGCATGGGCGACCAGGCGGTTCAGCGCCCCCTCCAACTCGCGCACGTTGGAGGTGATCTTGTGGGCGAGGTATTCCAGCACCTTGTCGGGGATGGCGACCGTTTGCTGCCGCTCCGATTTGGCCTGCAGGATGCCGAGCCGAAGTTCATAGGTGGTCGGGTGGATGTCGGCGACCAGCCCCCAGCCGAGGCGGGAGCGCAGCCGCTCCTCCATGCCTTCGAGGTCGGAGGGCGACTTGTCGGCGGAGATCACCACCTGGCGGTTCTGGTCGACCAGGGCGTTGAAAGTGTGGAAGAATTCCTCCTGGGTCGATTCCTTGCCGCTGATGAATTGCACGTCGTCGATCATCAGCACGTCGACCGAGCGGAACATCTCCTTGAAGCCGACGGTGTGCTTGTACCGAAGCGCCCGGATGAATTGGTACATGAACTTCTCGGCCGACAGGTAGAGCACCCGCCGATCCGGCTGCTGACGCCGGATATGGGCGGCGATGGCATGCATCAGATGGGTCTTGCCGAGGCCGACGCCGCCATACAGGAACAACGGGTTGAAGGTGACCCGGGACGCCTCGGCGACCCGGCGGGCGGCGGCATGGGCAAGCTCGTTGGGCTTGCCGACCACGAAGCTGTCGAAGGTGAAGCGCGGGTCGAGCTGGGCGCCGATCTCGGCATCCGACAGCGCCGAGATCACCGCCGGCGCCGGTGTCTTCTCGCTATCGGACTCATGCTTGCGCCGGTCGGCCGGCATGCAGGGCGGCTCGACGGCAATCGGCCGCGTCTTGGCGACGACGATGTCGACACCTTCGATCCCGGCGTTCTCGATCGCCCACAAGGCGCGCAGCCGGTCGACGAAATGCGTCACCACCCAGTCGCGCATGAACCGCGTCGGAACCGCGATGCGCACCTCGCCATCCTCGATTCCCGCCAGGGTCAACGGCTTCAGCCAACTCTTGTAGGTGGCCTCGCCAACTTCCTCACGAAGGCGGCCGCGCACGCGCGCCCATTGCTGATCGATCGGCGTACCCATGGACATGTCGACGTCCCCCGCAAGCGTCGGCGATGCGGTGGCTCCGGCCCTTGGGCTGCCACCCCAGACAGCCCGGGACCGATACCGGGCGATGTCTGACAGCGTAGTGTTTCCGCTGTTGTCGCTCATGACACCCCTTGACCGCTCCGCATCATTCGTTGTTTGAAACCTAGAAAATTGACAAAAATATACTGGCGCCGGCTCATCGATAGAGCATTCCCGCGTACTTGCAAAGTTGTCCATTAGTATTGATGGCCTGTGCGGCCGGGCGAGCGCTAGCTAAGACTCCGCATGCTGCCCATTTGATCTTGTGGCCGCTCGCCTCGTAGAGAACGAGTTTTTATCTCGTGTGGTGTTTTTGTTCTCCAAACTCATCCGCACATGATAGTCGCGGCGGCGTTGGCTGACAACGGAACAAAAACGGACCGGGCAAAAAAGCAAATATCGTTCGCATTGCCCGCCGGAACCGAGCCTCGACGAACCGGTGCCGCTCGGCCGGGGTCCAGGCAATAAAAAACCGCGCCGTCCAGGAGGCCGGCGCGGTTGCTTCTCAGGCTCCGGCTAGAGCGCGGCGACGCGCTTGGACAACCGGGAAATCTTGCGGGCCGCGGTGTTCTTGTGCAACACGCCCTTAGTCACGCCGCGATGCACCTCCGGCTGCGCGGAGTGCAGGGCGGCGGCGGCGGCGGTCTTGTCGCCGCCGGCGATCGCCTCCTCGACCTTCTTCACGAAGGTGCGGATGCGGCCGATGCGGTTGCGATTGACCTCGGTGCGCCGCTCGGTTTGGCGGATTCTCTTCTTGGACGAACGATGATTGGCCATGAATCTACCCGTTGCGGCCCGTTGGCCGAATGCCGAAAGCGGGGCTTATAGTCGCCGGCCGGCACGCCGTCAAGCGCCTCACCGGCCCCGGAACTTCGGCTGGCGCTTCTCCGCGAAGGCCGCCATGCCCTCTTTCTGGTCCTCGGTGGCGAACGTGGCGTGGAACAGCCGGCGTTCGAACAGGATGCCTTCGGCCAGCGTGCTCTCGTAGGCGCGGTTCACCGCCTCCTTGGCCATCAGCACGATGGGCTGCGACATGTCGGCGATCCGCTCCGCCACTTTCAGCGCCTCGTCGACCAGCTCCGCGGTCGGCACGACGCGGCTGACGAGCCCCGACCGCTCCGCCTCCTGGGCATCCATCATGCGGCCGGTCAGGCACATCTCCATCGCCTTGGACTTGCCGACCAGACGGGTCAGCCGCTGGGTGCCGCCGGAGCCGGGGATCGTGCCAATGGTGATTTCCGGCTGGCCGAACTTGGCATTCTCCGCGGCGATGATGAAGTCGCACATCATGGCGATCTCGCAGCCGCCGCCCAGCGCATAGCCGGCCACCGCCGCGACCACCGGCTTGCGCGCGGCCGCCAGCCGCTGCCAGTTGTCGATGAAATTGCCGCTCAGGGCTTCCATGAAGGTCTTGCCGGCCATTTCCTTGATGTCGGCGCCGGCGGCGAAGGCCTTTTCCGAGCCGGTGAGGACGACACAGCCGACATCGGAATCCGCCTCGAAGGCATCGAGCGCCTGTGCCAATTCGGTGATCAAGGCATCGTTGAGCGCGTTCAGCGCCTTGGGCCGGTTCAGGGTGATCAACCCGACCTTGCCGCGCGTCTCGGCGATGATGTTCTGATATGCCATGGTCCCAGAAACTCCCGGATGAATAAGGTGCCGCCGGGCCGCATGGCCCATCGCGACGAGCGCCGCTTCAGGGCCGAGACGATCCCATGGCGCTGCCACTCCGGACCCACGGCCCCTGGCGCGCCACCCCCGCGGCGCGCCCTGCTATAGTCACCGTTGCTTCGCGGGGCAATAGAAAGTGCTGCGCCCGGATTGCACGATGCGGTGTACCCCGCCGGTCGTTTCGACATCGCAACGGCAGTCGCGGCACGGCTCTCCGGCCCGGTCGTAGACCGCCCAGGCATGCTGGAAGTAGCCTAGTTCGCCATCGGTCTGGACATAGTCGCGCAGGGAAGAGCCGCCGGCGGCGATGGCCGCGCTCAGCACCTCGCGGATCGCCGGCACCAGGCGCTCGGCGCGGCGGCCGGCGACGCTGGCGGCCAGCCGCCGGGGCGAGATGCCGGCGCCGAACAGGGCCTCGCTGACATAGATGTTGCCGAGGCCGGCGACCACCGTCTGGTCGAGCAGGGCGGCCTTGATCGGCGTGCGCCGCCCGGCCAGCCGCGCAGACAGATAGGCGTCGTGGAATTCGTTGCCGAGCGGCTCCGGCCCGAGCCCGGCAAGCAGCCGGTGGCGTGGCAGATCGGCCTCGGCCACCAGATCCATCATGCCGAAACGGCGGGCGTCGTTGAAGGCGACGACGCTGCCGTCGTCGGCCCGGAAGACCACATGGTCGTGCGTGGCCGGGGCGAATCCGGCGGCCCGATCCGGCGGCGTCACCACCATCCGCCCGGCCATGCCGAGATGGATCAGCAGCACCTGGCCGTCATCGAGGCGGATCAGGATGTACTTGGCCCGCCGGCCGACGCTCTCCACCCGCCGACCGGTCAGGCGGCGGGCGAAATTGTCCGGCAGCGGGAAGCGCAGATCCGGGCGGTGCTGATCGACCCGGGCCAGCACGCGGCCGGACAGGGTGGCGGACAGGCCACGGCAGACGGTCTCGACTTCGGGCAGTTCGGGCATGCTGTGGCGAGGGTTGCGGTGGCCGGGAAAAGTGGGCCTGGAGACTACGGCCCGCCGCATTCGGAACCAAGCCCACACCGATCCCCGCCAGGGCACTACCAACGATCCGGCGCCGGCGCTATGGTCCGCGCCATGAACCGTCCGATCGACGCCGAGCCCGCACCCGACACGAACGCCGACGCGGAAGCCCGCTGGTTCGGCGACCACCCCGTCGACCCGGGGGAAAAGACGCGGCTGGTGCGCGGCGTCTTCGACAACGTCGCCGGCCGCTACGACCTGATGAACGATCTGATGAGCGGCGGCATCCACCGGCTGTGGAAGACGGCGCTGATCGGCATGATCCGGCCGCGACCGGGCGAGCGGCTGCTCGATGTCGCCGGCGGCACCGGCGATGTATCGCAGAAATTCCTGGCGGCGGCGGGCGAGGGGGCCAGCGCCACGATCTGCGACCTGACCGAGGCGATGGTGTCGGTCGGCCGCGACCGGGCGCTCGACCGCGGCCGGGTCGCCGGCCTGTCGTACCTAGTCGGCAATGCCGAGGCGCTGCCGATCGCCGATGCGTCCGTCGATGTCTATACGATCGCCTTCGGCCTGCGCAACGTGACCCATATCGACCCGGCGCTGGCCGAGGCGCGGCGCGTGCTGAAGCCGGGCGGCCGGTTCTTCTGCCTGGAATTCAGCCGGGTCGTCCTGCCCAGCCTGCGGAAACTCTACGACGCCTATTCCTATGCGGTGATCCCGCGGCTCGGCCAGGCAGTGGCCGGCGACCGGGAGAGCTATCAGTATCTCGTCGAGAGCATCCGCCGGTTCCCGGCCCAGCCGGATCTGGCGGCGAGGATGGAGACGGCGGGCCTGTCCCGGCCGCGCTGGCGCAATCTGTCCGGCGGCATCGCCGCCATCCACAGCGGCTGGCGGACCTGAACCGCCACGCAAGAAGGTTGCGAATTCGCCCTCCGGCGTTGACAGGACGCCGATCCGGACCCACCGTCCGTGGTGCCGACATTGGCAGCAGGAGTGATGTTCATGCGCAAGATCGTTTCCGCGACCGTGGCATTCGCCTTCGCCACGGCCCTCGCCGGCCCGGCCTTCGCCGGCTGCTTCGGCGAAACGCACACCGCGACGGCCCAGACCACGCCGCCGGTGGTGGCACAGACGACGATCCCGACCCCGCCGACGACACCGCCGGCCGACCAGCCCAACGGCTGAGGATCACCGCCGGCGCCAGCCGGCATTCGGAAATCTGGACGGGCCCGCCTTGGCGGGCCCTTTTTCCGTTCCCGGGCATGCCGGTTGCCGCGTCCGGCGACGGCGCCTAAAGTCCGTTCCACATCGCCCGCTTGTCCAATCGAAAGAATCCCCCGCGTGCTCGACGGCAAACGTCTGCTGCTGATCGTTTCCGGCGGCATCGCCGCCTATAAGGCGCTGGAGCTGATTCGCCGCCTGCGCGAGCGCGGCGCGGCGGTGCGCTGCATCCTGACCGCCGGCGGCGCGCAGTTCGTCACGCCGCTGTCGCTGGCCGCCCTGTCCGAGGACAAGGTCTATGGCGAGCTGTTCTCGCTGACCGACGAGGCGGAGATGGGGCATATCCAGCTCTCCCGCGATGCCGATCTGCTGGTGGTGGCGCCGGCCAGCGCCGACATTCTGGCCAAGATGGCGGCCGGGCTGGCCGACGATCTGGCGACGACGGCGCTGCTGGCGACCGACAAGCCGGTGCTGGTGGCGCCGGCGATGAATGTGCGGATGTGGCAGCACGCCGCCACCCAGGAGAACTTGGCGGCGCTGGAATCGCGCGGCATCCATCGGGTCGGCCCGAACGAGGGCGACATGGCCTGCGGCGAATACGGCCCCGGCCGCATGGCGGAGCCGCCGGAGATCGTCGCCGCCATCGAAAAGGCGCTGGGCGAATCCCTGCTGGGCGAGACATCGGCGACGGCGCTGCCGGGCCCGATATCGGCCGGCCGGCTGGCCGGACGGCGCGCCCTGGTGACCAGCGGCCCGACCCATGAGCCGATCGACCCGGTGCGCTATATCGCCAACCGCTCGTCCGGCAAGCAGGGGCACGCCATCGCCGCGGCGCTGGCGCGGCTGGGGGCGGAGACCCGGCTGGTGACCGGGCCGACCGCCGAGCCCGACCCACCCGGCGTGACCGTCGAGCACGTCACCACCGCGCAACAGATGCTGGCCGCCTGCCAGGCGGCGCTGCCGGCCGATATCGCGGTCTGTGCCGCCGCCGTCGCCGATTGGCGCGCCGCCGAGGAAGCCGGACAGAAGGTGAAGAAGAGCGGCGGCAAGCCGCCGGCGCTGAAACTGATCGAGAACCCCGACATCCTGGCCACCCTGTCGAAGCCCGGCAACCGGCGCCCGGCGCTGGTGGTCGGCTTCGCCGCCGAAACCGAGAAGCTCGTCGAGCACGCAAGGGCCAAGCGGAAGCGCAAGGGCTGCGACTTGATCGTCGCCAACGATGTCTCCGCTGCCGCCGGCACCTTCGGCGGCGACAGCAATACCGTCCATCTGATTCGCAACGGCAGCGCCGAAGCCTGGCCGCCGCTGAGCAAGCGGGCCGTCGGCGAGCGCCTGGCCGATGCGATCGCCGATCATTTCGAGGCCGGAGCATGACCGCGCTGACAATCCCGATCGCCCGCCTGGCCCACGCGCGCGATCTGCCACTGCCCCAGGCCGCGACGGCGCACGCCGCCGGCGTCGACCTGCTGGCGGCGGTCGACGGCGAGATGGCGCTGGCCCCCGGCGAACGGGCGCTG
>JABDIP010000370.1 GCA_013003675.1 Inquilinus sp. | reverse complement strand
GAGAAGCTGACCCCGTCGACGACGTTGAGCGTGCCCTGATCGGTGCGAAAATGGACGCTGAGGTCGCGCAACTCGACGACGGCGCTGCTCACCAATCGACCTCCTCGGCGGTCAGCGGCGGCATGTCCTCGACGACGGTCAGGATATGGTCGCGGAGGGCCGCTGCCCCGCCGTCGGCATCCGGGCCGCGCAGGGCCTCGACGATCGGCCAGTGGCTCCGGGCCGCCTCCATCAGCGTGCGCCGCCGGCCCGGCTTTGCCCAACTGGCCCGGTGCACATGCAGGAAGCAGCGTAGGAGGATCGGTTCCAGCGCCGGCAAACCGGCCGCCCGGAAGATCGTCAGATGGAAATCGCGATCGGCCTCGACCATCCCATAGTCGTCGCCGGCACGCGCAAGCTCCTCCATCGCCTCGACCTGCTTGGCGAGACCGGCGATATCGGTTGCCGTCAGCCTCGGCACGGCCCGGCGCAGGCCCTGCAGTTCCAGGCGCACGCGCAGCGCCAACATTTCCCGCGCCTCGGCCTCGGTAGTGGTCGACACCATGGTGCCGCGATAGCCTTCGCGCAGGACCAGCCCGTCCTCCTGAAGCCGCATGAGCGCCTCGCGGACCGGCCCCTGGCTGCAACCGAACTGGGTGGCGAGCTGGATCTCGAGCAGGGGCTCGCCTTCGCGGAGCTGGCCGAGAACGATCAGCCGCTTCAGAGTCTCGTAGACCGCCGAGCCCTTGCGCGACCGCGCGAAAGGGACAATCGGTTGCGAACTCCTGGCAGCCGCTGCGTGTGGCTCGCCGCGCTGATGCATTGCCGCCCCTGATTTATCATTATTGATAATATCAAAGGGCAAATGGCCGGCCTTGGCAAGCGACCGCACCGATTGTCGTATCGGTCCGGTCGCCGGGGGGCGCGTCGCGCCCTACTCCGCTGCCTTGGCCCTCGGATCGCGGCCCTGCTCGCGTTCGATCTCGAGCACCGCGCTCATGGTCTTGAGCACGCTGTCCGGATTCAGGCTCATGGAGTCGATGCCGAGCCGGACCAGGAACTGGGCCACCTCCGGATAGTCGGACGGCGCCTGGCCGCAAATGCCGGAATGGCGGCCATTGCGTTGGGCCCCCTCGACCGCGAGCCGCAGCATTTCGTACATGCCGGGGTCGCGCTCGTCGAAATCGAAGGCGACCATCTCGGAATCGCGGTCGACGCCGAGGGTGAGCTGGGTGAGATCGTTGGAGCCGATCGAAAAGCCATCGAAGCGCTTGGCAAATTCGTCGATCATGATGACGTTGTTGGGAATCTCGCACATGACGTAGATTTCCAGACCGTTCTCGCCGCGCTTGAGGCCGTTCTCGGCCATCACCTCGAGCACCCGGTCGGCCTCCTCGACCCGGCGACAGAACGGCACCATCAGCCTCAGATTGGCCAGCCCCATTTCCTCGCGCACCCGCTTCATCGCCGCGCATTCCAGCGCGAAGGCCTCGCGGAAGCTGTCGTGGATGTAGCGCGAGGCGCCGCGGAAGCCGATCATCGGGTTGGCTTCGACGGGCTCGAACCAGCGGCCGCCGAGGAGCGCCGCGTATTCGTTGCTCTTGAAGTCCGACAGCCGGACGACGACCGGCTTGGGATAGAACGCCCCGGCGATCGTCCCGACCCCCTCGGAAAGTCGTTCGACGAAAAAATCGGCCGGCTTGTCGTAGGTTTCCACCATCGCGGCGATCCGCTGACGGTCGCTCTCCTCCTCGACCCGGTCGAGGTGGAGCAGCGCCATCGGGTGGACCTTTATGTACTCGTTTATGATGAATTCCATGCGCGCCAGCCCGACCCCGTCATTCGGCAGGAAGCTGGTCTTGAAGGCGATCTCCGGGTTGCCGAGGTTGAGCATGATGTGGGTCGCCGGGCTTTCCAGCGCCGACAGATCGGTCCTCTCGATCTCGTAGGGCACGGTACCGCGATAGACACGGCCGATATCGCCCTCGCCGCAGGAGACGGTGGCGTCTTCCCCGGTCCTGAGGCGCTCGGTCGCATGCTCGGCGCCGACCACCGCCGGAATGCCGAGCTCACGCGCGACGATTGCCGCGTGACAGGTGCGGCCGCCGCGATTGGTGACGATCGCCGCCGCGGTCTTCATCACCGGCTCCCAATCCGGCGACGTGGTGTCGGAAACCAGGATCTCGCCCGGCTTGAAGTCGGGCAGATGGGCGGCGTCGGAGACGACGCGCAACGTGCCGGTGCCGATCTTGGTGCCGACCGCGCGGCCGGTGGCCATCACCTCGCCGGTGCCTTTGAGCACATACTCCTCGAGCTCGGTGCCGCTGCGCTGCGAGGCGACCGTCTCGGGCCGCGCCTGGACGATGTAGAGCTTGCCGTCGAGGCCGTCTTTCGCCCATTCGATATCCATCGGCCGCAGGGTGCCGGCGCGTATGCTGTAGTGGTCCTCGATTTTGATCGCGTAGTCGGCGAGGGTCAGCACCTCGGCATCGGTAATGCAGAATCGCCGACGGTCGGCCTTCGGAGTCGGCTTGTTGACCACCGGCTCGCGCGTCCGGCCGGGGGCATAGACCATCTTGATCTGCTTGTCGCCGAGCACGCGGCGCAGCACGGCCCGATGGCCTTTGCGGAAGGTCGGTTTGTGGACGTAGTACTCGTCCGGATCGACCGCGCCCTGGACGACGTTCTCGCCAAGGCCGTAGGCACCGGTGATGAATACCGAGTCGCTGAAGCCGGTCTCGGTGTCGATCGAGAAGATTACACCGCTGGCGGCGAGATCGGCGCGCACCATCTTCATCACGCAGGCCGACAGCGCCACCTTGAAATGGTCGAAACCCTGGTCGAGGCGATAGGAGATCGCCCGGTCGGTGAACAGCGAGGCGTTGCAGCGCTTGACCGCGTCGATCAGCATCTCCTCGCCATGGACGTTGAGGTAGGTGTCGTGCTGACCGGCGAAACTGGCGGTCGGGAGGTCCTCCGCCGTCGCCGAGCTGCGCACCGCGACCGACAAATCCTCGCCGTATTGGTCCACCAGCCGGCGATAGGCGGCGACGATCTCCTCGCGCATCGGCGCGGTCAGGCCGGCGGCGTAGACGATTTCCCGCGCCCGCCGGCCGGCCGCCGCCAGCGCCCGGACATCGGTCTTGTCGAGCCCGTCGAGCAGGGAATGCAATTCGTCCCAGGCGCCGGCCTCGGTCAGCGCCTCGCGGAACGCCTCGGCGGTGATCGCGAACCCGTTGGGCAGGGCAACGCCGAGCGGCGCCAACTCGCAATACATCTCGCCGAGCGAAGCGTTCTTGCCGCCGACGGTCGGCACGTCGTCCATGCCCAATTCTTCGAACCAGCGGATATAGCGAGCGCCAGACATGACGGGCCTCCATGCAAGGGGAAATCAGCGTCGCATCCGTCACCCTTCGGGTCATGACGGACGGCGACCGGCAATGCAGGGTGGCGGCAAGCGCCCGCGCCTCCCATGACCTGGATCAACGGCCTCGATGCCAATCTGCCGCATATCGTCGACCATTGCCCCCAAGGGAGCGGATTGGACCGGCCGAATCGGATGCCCGTGTGACAACGAATGCGTCGTTTCGAGACCGCATGCGACACGTGAGCTGGCTGCTGATGCCGGCGATCGTCGTGCTATTCGCCTTCATCGAGTCCGCCGCGCAGCAACCGACCGGCCCAGCACCGGCCGACAGGCCGTCCACCACGGTGACGCTTCACTTCTTCTGGTCGGAGACCTGCCCCCATTGCGCGCGGGCGGAACCGTTCATCCGGGACCTTGCCGCCGAACGACCCTGGCTGGCTATCGACAGCCGCGAGGTGTCCGGATCTCCCGAGAACCGGCGCGCGTTCTCCCAGATGGCGGCCGAGATCGGCGCCGAGATCGAGGGCGTGCCCACGTTCTTCCTGTGCGGGCGCATGATCGTCGGCTTCGACGATGCCGACGGAATTGGCGCCGCGTTGACCCGCCTGGCCGTCGACTGTCATGCCGCGCGGCAGGCCGAAACGGCCCTTCCTCCGATGCCGACGCCGAAGCTGACGGATACTATCGGCGGCCTCGATCCGGCCGGGCTGTCGCTGCCGGTGCTGACGGTGGTGCTGGCCGGTCTCGATGCTTTCAACCCGTGCGCGTTCTTCGTCCTGCTCTTCCTGCTGAGCCTGATGGTGCACGCGGGCAGCCGGGCGCGGATGCTGATGGTCGGCGCCGTCTTCGTGGCGATCTCCGGATTGCTCTATTTCGCCTTCATGGCGGCATGGCTCAACCTGTTCCTGGTGCTGGGCGGCCTCCGCTACGTAACCGCCGTCGCCGGGCTGGTGGCAATCGGCCTCGCCCTGTTCAACATCAAGGATTTTGCCGCTGTCGGCCCGTCGTTTTCATTGTCGATACCGGATTCGGCCAAGCCTCGTCTTTTCGCCCGCATGCGGGGGCTGCTGGCGACCGGCGGCCTGCCGGCGTTGATCGCCGGTACGGCAACACTGGCCGCCGCCGCAAATACCTACGAACTCTTGTGCACAAGCGGCTTTCCGCTCGTCTATGCGCGGGTCCTGACGCTGAACGAGGTGTCCACCGCCGGCCGGTATCTGTACCTGGCGTTCTACAATGCCGTCTACGTGCTGCCGCTCTTGGCCATCGTAGCCGTTTTCGCAGTCTCGCTCGGCGGCCGCAAACTCAGCGAGCGCGAAGGCCGAGCCCTAAAGCTGCTGTCGGGCGCCATGATGCTCGGTCTCGGGCTTGTGTTGCTGATCGCGCCCGATCTGCTGAACAGCGTCGCAACGGCGGTGGCGCTCCTGGCCGGAGCCGTCATCGTCACCGGTGTCGCACAGCTATTCGAACAGCGGCGCGACCAGCAGGGCGATTGACCTGCCTCAATGGCCGGCCGGCTCCGGCAGCGCAGGATCGTCAGGTGTCCAGCCACCAAGGACCATCGCGTCTCCGGGCCGGACAAACAGAGTGGTTTCTATGTGCGGGAACAGGCAGCAAGATCGACGGAACACCGATTGTGTCTTGACTGACCGCCCTGCGGTGACGTCGATATCCACTGGCAGCCGGGCCCGCGGGCAGTAGAAACAGCGTCGAGGAAGCAACCGATGGATAATTTGAGCGCGGAAAAGGTCTGCTACATCATCGTCAAGGCGCGCGAGTTCGACGTGAAGGTCGATCCTGTCGCCCCCGACCCGGGCTCCAACCCGGCCGACGACGACGAACTCGACATCCTGGAGGATTTCGCCGCCGATCCGACCTTTGACGAGTTGACCTCGGCGATCCAGGGGTTGAACCGCGACGAGCAGGTCGAACTGGTCGCCCTGGTCTGGACCGGCCGCGGCGACTACACCGCCGCCCAATGGACCGAGGCGGTATCGGGCGCCCTCGACGCCCACAACAACCATACGGCGGAATACCTGACCGGAATTCCGCTGCTCGGCGACTATCTCGAGGAAGGCCTGTCGGCGCTCGGCTATACCTGCGAGGAGTACGAGTCGGGCCGACTTTAGATCAGGAGCGTTACGACGCCCTGCGGGCCGGCGCCGCGGCCTCCCCGAGCCGCCGGTCGCGGTGGCGGGCAATGGTGATCGGCGTTCGTGCCCTCGGCGTCTTGTGGACGAAGGCGTGGCGGGCAATGTGAAAGCTGGGGTTCGGCCCGTAGAAGTTCACGTGCATCCGGGCCAACTCCTCCTTGCGATAGCGGCGCAGCGGTTTCTCGGCCTCGTCGGCGGCGCGGGCGGCACGCTTGTCGGCGAGCCGCTTGGCCAGGTGCCCGTCGGCGGCCAGCGCCTCGGCCCGGGCCGCCACCTCCACCAGGAAAGCCTCACGCGGGCCATCGAACCTCTCGTCGGCCAGCCCCAACGCGACCGCTTCCTCGGCGCCCATCGGCAGGCGCTGCTCGACGATCCGCTCGGCATTGGCCTCGCCGGCATGGCGCGGCAGCAGATAGGTCCAGAATTCCGAGCCGTATAGGTGGCCCATGTCCTTGTAGTGCGGCATCAGCACGATGCCGGACCGCAGCCAGACCTGGTCGGCGGCACGGGCGAGGAACACGCCGCCTGCCCCGGCGCCACCCTGCAGCGCGGCGACCGTCAGGTGCGTGCCAGTGGTGATGATCGCCTCGGCCAAATCGTCGATGGCGTTGATGTTGCGCCAGGATTCGCCGGCCGGACTGTCGGCGGCCTCGATCAGATTGAGATGGATGCCGTTCGACCAGCATTCCGGTCCGCCAGCCAGCACGATCACCTTGGTGTCGCGCTTCTGCGCCCGGCGATAGGCGGCGAGCAGGCGCTCGCATTGCTCGGTCCCCATGGCGCCGTTGTGGAAGTCGAAATGCAGGGTGCCGACGCCGTTGCGCTCTTCGTAGCGGATCTCGCGATAGCCCTTCGGGTCATCGACCGGCACCTCGGGCACGCCATCGAGCATGTCGGCGAAAAGCCGCACCGCCGGCAGCTTGAACGGATGGCGGTCGTCCTTGTCGCGCGCGTGGCCGATCCACACCGCTCCATCGGTCGTAGTGCGGCAGACCGCGGGGCCGCTGTGGGCGACGATCGCGCCGGGTTCGCCCGCCGAGCCCTCCGCCGGGCGGGCGTCGGTCAGGAAGACGGTGCGCCCGAACAGGCTGTCCTTGACCCCCGGCGCGCCGTCGGCGCTGCGGATCTTGCGCAGCACGGTCGCCGTATCGTCGGTGGTCCAGTCGATCGACCGGTCAAGCTGACGCACCGGCGGCCGCGCGATGCCCCGCGGGCCGGTCCATACCTCCGCCGCCGGCGGCGGCCCCTCGCCGCGCTCCAGCCGTTCGAGCGCCGAAAGAACGGCGTCGACGGCCGCCTCCGTCACCTCGTTGCGGTAGAGGCTCGACTTGCTGGCCGGCCGCATGGGGAAACCGCCGGCCGCCCAGATCGGGCCGGAGTCCATCTTGGCCTCCGCCTGCAGAACGGTCACTCCCCACTGCTCCTCGCCGTTGAGGATCGCCCAATCGAGCGAGGACGGCCCCTTATCCCCGGGAATCCCCGGGTGAACGATCAGGCAGCGAGTGTGCCGCCAGATACTCGCCGGAATCGCCCGCTTGAGAAACGGCGCGACGATCAGGTCGGGCCGGAACGCTTCAACCGCCGTCTGGGTCGTGGCGTCGTCGATATCCAGTTCGACGGCGACATCGTGGCCGCGCCGCGTCAGCTCGACATGGAGGCGCTGAGCCAGACCGTTGAAGCCGCTGACGAGGAAGAGGATGCGCATGGGCCGAGGTTCCTTGGACAATTCTTCGCCGACCGATGCCGATGGGCCGGCGGTTGCGATAGGGAGGGTGTCGCCGTTCAGGTCCAGGCGGCAGTCTCGGACGCCGTCAAGCCGCCATTCCGCCCATCGCGGCCGAAGTTCCGATGCTCGCCGCAGAACTCCTCGGCGAAGCCGAGGCAGGAACCGAGCGGTGTTTCGGGTCGGTCCCGTCCGCCTCCGGCGGGATACGCGGTCGCTGCCTTGAGCCCGCGCAACAGGCCGGAGCCCTTGGCTGCCGGCTCACAATCGGCATGAACCGGAGACAGGGCGTGGCGTATCTCGGCATCGAAGGCAGCGAAGTCCGGTGCCAAGCCGAGCCCGCCATAGGGCACGGCACCCCACCCGCGCCAGACGACATCCCGCTGCGGCTCGAACACCGTCGCCAGAAGGCCCAATGCCGTCGAGTTACCGCCCGGTGTCGCCACGCGACCGAACTGGTTCTCCAGCGTAAAACGACCTTCGTTGATCTGCCGCACCAGCATCAGCACTGCCTGCAGCACATCGAGCGGTTCCGGTCCGGCCATCACCACCGGTTTCTGGTACTCTTCGACGAAGAAGGCGAATGGCCGGCTGCCGATAAGCCCGCCGACATGGCCCGGCCCGAGGACGCCGTCGACCGTGTCGCCGGTCACGCTGCCTGGCCGCGCGTTTTCGAAGATCACCTGGAGCGCCGCCGTCGTCAGCAGGTGGGCGCAAAGGACCGTGAAGTTCCCGACGCCCTCCTGCCGAGCCCGCTGCACGGCGGCGGCGGTCGTCGCCGCAGTCGTCTCGAATCCGAAGGCGAAGAGCACGACGTCGCGCGCCGGTTCGGCGCGGGCGATGGCGAAGGCCTCGAGCGGCGAGCGGATCTGTCGGATGTCGGCGCCGTCCGCCCTGGCCGCGATCAGCGTCCGGCCGCCGACGGCGGGAACCTGCAACAAATCGCCATAGGTACAGAGGATGGCACCGTGTCGCTCGGCCAATTCGATCGCCTGGTCGATGCGTTGCGCCGGCAGCGAGCAGACCGGACAGGCGGGGCCGTGGATCAGGTCGATATTCGCCGGCAGTCCCGCCTGGAGGCCATAGCGCAACACAGTGGCCGCGTGGCCGCCGCAGATTTCGAGCAGGCGATAATGCCGCGAGGGATCGGCCTCGTGCGCGAGCCGGGCAACCAATCCTTCGCCCAGATCACCGCGTCGAAATTCGCTGATCGCGATCATGCGGCGAGCACCTTGTCGGCGCCGTCCAGAGCCGCCTCGCTGGCGATCAGTTCCAACGTTGCGGTGGCCCCTGCGGGATCGACCCGGCTCAACGCGAACCCGAGATGCACTAGCACCTGATCGCCGGAGCCGACCTTGTCCAGCAGTAGGATAGAGACCTCGGCCTTCCCACCGTCCAGTTCGACGATCGCCGTGCCGCTTTTCCGATCGATGGCGAGTACGTCGGCACTTCTGACCAGTGGCATGAGCTTCCCCCCAAATTCGACAACCGTCGGTCGATCCAAACTTGAAGGATATTTCTCTAAATTGTATTAAATGTTTTGCTTAAAGACCGTTAAGAAATTCGCCCACGGGTTGCACTTCCGAGGGGTTCCCGCCGGCGGCGGCGTTGATCATTTCGACGATGGCCAGCCCCGGTTCGGCCGGCATTTCCGCTCCCCATGCCCGCCTTGGCAGCCTCCAGCATGCCGCTCATGGCATTGACCCGGATCGCCGCCGGCGGGGCGGCCGGCCAGATTCGCCACGCCGCTTGCCTGATCGGTCACCGGCCCGTCGGCTGGTAGTCGGCATACTCCTCGCGCAGCTTGCCCTTCAGCACTTTTCCGGTGGCGCCGATCGGCAGCGAATCGACGAAGACCACATCGTCGGGGATCATCCACTTGGCGATCTTGCCCTCGAAGAACTTGAGCAGCTCGGTCTTTGCCGGGGCGGTTCCAGGGGCCGGGACGACGATCAGCAGCGGGCGCTCGCCCCATTTCACGTCGGCGATGCCGACCACCGCCGCCTGGGCGATCTGCACATGACTCATCGCCAGATTCTCGATGTCGATCGAGCTGATCCACTCGCCGCCCGACTTGATCAGGTCCTTCTCCCGGTCGGTGATGGCCATGTAGCTGTCGGCATCAAGGGTGGCGACATCGCCGGTGGCGAACCAACCCTCGGCATCGTGGGCCTCCGACTCGTCGAGCTTGTAGTAGCTGCTGCACACCCAGGGCCCTTGCACCTTCAACGTACCGAAGGCCTTGCCGTCATGCGGAAGAGGCTTGTCCTGCTCATCGACGATCTTCATCCGGACACCGAATATCGGCCGCCCCTGCTTGGAAAGAACGTCGAACCGCCGCTCCGCCGGCGCGTCGCGCAAACTCGACTTGAGAACATTGACGGAGCCGAGCGGGCTCATCTCGGTCATGCCCCAGGCGTGGCGAACCTCGATTCCGAAGTCGTCGTGAAATATCTCGATCATCGACCGTGGTACGGCGGAACCGCCGACCACCAGGCGCTTCAGCGTCGGGACACTGGTCTTCTGCTGCCGCCAGTGGTTCAACAGGCCGAGCCAGACGGTCGGCACGCCGGCGGTCGTCGTCACCTCTTCCGCGTTCATCAGTTCGGTGAGACTGGCGCCGTCGAGGCCGGGTCCCGGCATCACTAGCTTGACGCCGGACAACGGCGCCGCGTAGGGCGTCCCCCAAGCATTGACGTGGAACATCGGGACCACGGGCAGGAACGCTTCGCTCTCCGCCAGATGCATCACGTCGGGCAGACAGACGGCGTAGGAATGCAAGACCGTCGAGCGGTGGCTGTAGAGGACGCCCTTGGGATGCCCGGTCGTCCCGGAGGTGTAGCAGAGCGACGAGGCGGTGTTCTCGTCGAAGGTCGGCCAGTCGTAGATATCGGAGTGGCCGTTGACGAGATCCTCGTAGCAGAGGATGTCGGCAAGCTTCGTCTCCGGCATGTGCGCCCGGTCGGTCATCACCACGATCTGCCGCACGCTTGGCAGCTTGTCGGCGACCGCCTCCACAAATGGCAGGAAGGTAAGGTCGACGAACAGAACGCGGTCTTCGGCGTGGTTTACGATATAGGCGACCTGGCTGGGGTGCAGGCGCGGATTCATCGTGTGGCAGATCGACCCCATCCCGGAAACGGCGAAGTAGATCTCGAAATGGCGATGGGTGTTCCAGGCGATCGTCGCGATCCGATCGCCTTGCCCGACGCCCAGCCCGGCCAATGCATTGGCAAGCTGGCAAGCGCGGGCATGCGCCTCGGCATAAGTGTATCGGTGGATCGGCCCCTCGACCGTGCGTGTCACGATCTGCTGGTCGGCAAATACCCCGCGCGCGTGCTCCAGGATCGACGAGATGAGCAGCGGCGTATCCATCATCAATCCGCGCATGGGTCTTCTCCCCCTGTTCGTTTTCACCGCCGCGAGCGGCATGACCCTAATCCGCGGCTCCCCGGCGAAACGGTACGCTTCGTCCGCGACCAAGTTCAACCGCCACGCAATTCACGTTCACGACACGGCACGGCACGGCGCGAAGCCGAAAAGTTGTAGCCGGGCCGCCGGATCCCGATCACAGCGCGGGCCGCCGAGGAAAAGCGAGACCTGAGCGGGCGTGGCCTCTTGCCATGGTGGTAATTGGCGTCGCATACTGGCCGCCGTGAACTGCCTGACCAGCTCGGCCGGGCGGCGAGTTCGAAGGAACACGGCACCGAGGTCCATCGAACAAATCCG
>JABDIP010000363.1 GCA_013003675.1 Inquilinus sp. | reverse complement strand
GAAGACGGCCGGGTCGGGGCGTGGATCTTCCACCCCGCGCAAACCGCCGCCCGCTCACGCCGCCGGCGCCGCCTCCAAATGCCGCGCCGCCGCCAAATCCTTGGCCGCGCCGGTCAGGTAGACCAGGCACGAGCAGCGCAGCAGCGAGGCGAAATTGCGCACCTCGCCGTTGATCTCCAGCGCCTCGTCATAGAGTTGGGAGAGGAACCGGGGCAGGGTCAGATCCTGGGCGGCGGCGATCTCCTCGACGATCTCCCAGAATTTCGCCTCCAGCCGGATGCTGGTGCTGTGGCCGCCCAACCGCACCGATCGGGTCTGGTAGCTATAGGTTTCCGGGTCCTGCCCGGCGAACACGTAGCACATGGCGCCTCATCCTCCCGTCTCGGTCCTTCTTGTTATCGGCCGATTGTGACTCCGGGCGCGCGGGGGTGCAAATCGGCGGTCGGGTGCCGCGGAGGCGCGGCCTCGTACAGACGATACTCGGCAAGGGAATGGCGGCACGACAGCCGCGCCGCCATCCCATTCCCTGGATCCGCAAGGGGCCGCTGCCCCGCCGGTCGCCGCCGCGCAACCATGAGGCTAGCGGTCGGCACCGGTGCGGCGGTCCACGTCGCGCGCGTCCTCGCTCCATTGTGCTTCGGGAAGCGCGGAGAACAACTCGATCAGGTTCGCTTCCGGGTCCCGGAGGTAGGCCGCACGGATCGTCCATTCGGGATAGTCCTTCGGTTCGGTCAGGAATATGGTGCCTTTGGACCGAAGCCGAGCAACCGTCCGATCGATATCGTCGACTTGCAGGATGATTGCCGCCTTGTCCTGAGCCGACGCATTCGTCGGCAAATCCTGCGCGCCGACAGCGGCTGCCATCAGGTCGCGCCGAAACAGAGCGATCAGCGTCCCGTTTCCGACTTTGAAGTCGGCGTATCGTCCGCCTTCCTCTCCCCAGACCGGCTCAAGACCCAGAGTGTCGCGGTAGAAGCGAAAACAGGCATCGAAATCCGTCACGAGCAGTCGAATGCTATAGAGCTTCATGGATCCAAGTCTTCAACGATGCATGCGAATAGGTCGGCTTCATGCCTCGCTTTCGCTGCCTAGCATGGCGGCAGTCTTTGATAGTGAGGGCGCGCCCATTGGGCATTGATTCCAATCATTCTCGCGCGAAGCGAAGCTGTATCTCGATGTCCACCTCGGGTCGCTTTTTCCGTCCGGTCTTGATGCCGGCGACCATCGGTCTTGAGGCCGCACCGAACGACATCGTCTCGGGCCCCGACATGGACGTCGGAGAGCGCCGGGATGGGCGATGGCCTCAGCCGCCCGCCATGCGCGGCAGGATGTAGACCTCGCTGTCGGGCGGGATGGGCTGGAACCAGGCGCGGCGGTAGAGTTCGCCGTCGATCGCCACGGTCACGCCCTCGTCCAGTATCGGCTTGAGCTTGGGGTGATCCTTGCCAAGGCGGGTCAGCAACTCGCGGATGGTGGCGGCTTCCAGCTCGAACTCGGACTGGCCGCCGGCTGCCGCCTGCAAGGGCCCGGCGAGGGTGACCCGGACCATGGACTCAGCCGCCGCCCTGTGCCCCGGCCCCGTTCGGCTCACCCAGGGCTTTGAGGATGCGCGGCGGCGACATGGGAATTTCGGTCAGGCGCCGCCCGGTGGCGGCGGTGATCGCGTTGGCGACGGCCCCCAAGGGCGGCACGATGGAAGACTCGCCGACCCCGCGCACGCCGTAGGGGTGGCCGGGGTTGGGCACCTCGACGATGATGGTGTCGATCATCGGCAAATCCGAGGCGACCGGAATCCGGTAGTCGAGGAAACCGGGGTTCTGCAGCTTGCCGTCGGCACCGTAGATGTATTCCTCGTTGAGTGCCCAGCCGATGCCCTGGGCCGCCGCACCCTGGAACTGGCACTCGACATAGCCCGGATGGACCGCTTTGCCGGCATCCTGGGCCACGGTGTAGCGCAGCACCGTGACGCCGCCGGTCTCCGGATCGACCTCGACGTCGACCTGATGGGTCGCGAAGCTGGGTCCGGCATTCTCGGCGGTGAGCTCGTGGTGCCCGGCGATCGGCCCGCCGGTGTTGTTGGCGTCGGCGGCGATCTGCTGCAGCGACAGCGGCTCGAAGTCGCCGGCGTTGGGGCCGGCGGGGCGGGCATGGCCGTCGGTCCACTCCACCGCCTCGACCGGGATGCCCCAGGTCAGCGCGGCCCGGGCGCAGAGTTCCTCGATCGCCTGCTCGGCGGCGCGGATCGCCGCCATGCCGCTGGCGAAGGTGGCGCGGCTGCCACCGGTCGGGTCGTTGAAGCCGAGCGACGAGGTGTCGGCGACGATGGCGCGGACCCGCTCGTAGCCGATGCCGAGCGCCTCGGCCGCCATCAGGCACATGGAGGCCCGCGAGCCGCCGATGTCCGGCGTGCCCACCGCGACCACGACCGTGCCGTCCTCGTTGACGGTGAGGGACACGCTGGTCGGGCCGCCGAAATTGAACCAGAAGCCGCTGGCGACGCCGCGTCCCTGGTTGCGGCCGAGCGGCGCGCGGTAATTCGCATGAGCCCGCACCGCCTCCAGGGTCTCGACCAGGCCGACCGGCCCGAAGCGCGGCCCATAGGCGGCCTTGGTGCCCTGCTTGGCGGCGTTCTTCAGGCGCAGCTCGACCGGGTCCATGCCGATCCTGCCGGCCAGCTCGTCGACCACGCTCTCCACCGCGAAGGCCGACATCGGCGCGCCGGGCGCCCGGTAGGCGGCCTGCTTGGGCCGGTTGGTCACCACGTCGTAACCGACCACCCTGACATGCTCCAAATCGTAGCAGGCGAAGGCGGTCATGGCGCCGAGATCGACCGGCGAGCCGCGGAAGGCGCCGCCCTGGTATTTCAGCTCCGCCTCGCCGGCGGTGATGCGGCCGTCCCGGGTAACACCGATCTTGACCCGCATGGCGGTGCTGGCGGTCGGGCCGGTGGCGCGGAACACCTCGTCACGGGACATGACAATCTTGACCGGCCGGCCGGCCTTGCGC
>JABDIP010000359.1 GCA_013003675.1 Inquilinus sp. | reverse complement strand
TCCCGGAATCCCGGTTCGTACTCCGGAAAACCATAGACCCAGCCCTGCGAGGTGCGGTGTGCCGTCGAGGCGTCGATCACCCGGGTGGCCGGGTTGTCGATCATCGCCGCCGCCTCGCGCGCCGCGTCGTCGGGCAGGCAGAGGATCGCCACATCGGCAGCGTTCAGCGCCCGGCGCCGGGCGGCCGGGTCCTTGCGCTCGGCCTCGCCCAGCCGGAGCAACTCCAGATCGCGCCGGCCGGCCAGCCGCTCGGAAATCTGCAGGCCGGTCGTGCCGGCTTCGCCGTCGATGAAAATGGTGGCGCCCATGGTCGCCCTCTTCCTCGTCAGACTTGTTGAGTACCGCGTGTGGCGCTGTATGGGCAAGCACGCCGCAACGCGAAAGGGGCCTGCCGGATGCCGGCAGGCCCCTTGTCGGGACTTCGCTCTGTCGGTCGCGGCTTAACGCTTGGAGAACTGAAAGCTGCGGCGCGCCTTGGCACGGCCGTACTTCTTGCGCTCGACGGTTCGGCTGTCGCGGGTCAGATAGCCATGCTGCTTCAGCGACCCGTGCAGTTCCGGCTCGAATTTCAGCAGGGCCCGGCTGATGCCATGGCGCACCGCGCCGGCCTGGCCGGACAGCCCGCCGCCCTTCACCGTGGCGACGACGTCGAACTGGTTGCGCCGCTCGGTCACGTCGAAGGGCTGGGCGATCACCATCCGCAGGACCGGCCGGGCGAAATAGACTTCCTGATCGCGGCCGTTGACCGTGACCTTGCCGGTGCCCGGTTTGATCCAGACGCGGGAGACCGCGTCCTTGCGACGGCCGGTGGCATAGGCCCGGCCCTGCGCGTCGACGATCTTTTCGTAGACCGGTGCCGGCGGCTCGACGGTCTCGGCCAGATCCTTGAGGTCGGACAATGTTTGCGTCTCGGCCATCTGCCTACCTCTTGTTCTTCGGGTTCATCGCGGCGACGTCGAGCACTTCGGGCTGTTGCGCCGCATGCGGGTGCTCGGTGCCGGCATAGACCTTCAAATTTCCCATGACCTTGCGGCCCAGGGGTCCGCGCGGGACCATCCGCTCGACCGCCTTCTCGACCACCCGCTCGGGATGCCGGCCGTCGAGGATCTGGCCTTTCGACCGGCCCTTGATGCCGCCCGGATAGCCGGTGTGCCAGTAGAAGATGTCCTGGTCGCGCTTCTTGCCGGTCAGGCGCACCTTCTCGGCATTGATGACGATGATGTTGTCGCCGGTGTCGACATGGGGCGTGAAGATCGGCTTGTGCTTGCCGCGCAGCCGGGAGGCGACGACGCTGGCCAACCGGCCCAGCACCACGCCCTCGGCGTCGACCACAAACCACTTCTTCTCCACCTCGGCGGGCCTTGCGGAATAGGTTTTCATCGAACTCGATCCTCGGCGGTCCGATCAGGGGATCGGACAGTGGAAGCGCGGGTTTCTAGGCCAGGGTCGGGCGACTGTCAACGACGAAAAACCGTAAAATTACAGCGCCTTGCCTGTACGGTATCATGTTACCGCACTCTAGTTCCCTGAAGCGACGGGCGGAATCGAATAGGTGCCGGTGGCATGGGCGACCGGCTCGTCGACGCCGCTCGAGCGGATCAGCACCTCGCCATAGGCGAGCCGCCGGCCCAGTTTCAACAGCCGCGCCTCGGCGATCAGATCGGCGGGCGCGGGGCGGCGCAGGAAGTTGATGGTCATGCTCGTCGTCACCGCCAGCTCGACCCGCCCTATGCGGCTGAGCACGGCACCATAGAGCGCCACATCCGCGAGGCCGAACATCGCCGGCCCGGTGACGGTGCCGCCGGGGCGCAGGAAATCGTCGCGGAACGGCAGCAGGATGGAACAGGTGCCGTCGCCCACCTCGGCAACCTTTATCCCCATGCCACCGACCAGCGGCACGTGCTCGCATACCAGCGCCTCGAACTCGTCCGCCTCGATCATGTCGCGCCCATATTTCACACTTTCCCGACGTTGAACAAAGAATGCTGCGGCAAATTCCTGTTGAATTGGCCGCCGCGTTCCGCTCCATTGTGCGACCCGATTGTCGGGAGGCAAGGTCGCCGTTTTGCCGGACGCCCGGCGAGGGTAAGCTGTCGCCCCCACCGCCGGGAAGGAATGAGGATCGCCATGACCGCCGTTTCCGAGCCCAGCCGCCCCGCGCGCGCCGCCGAGCCCGTCCTGTTGCGCGCGGATGCCGATGGCGTGGCCACGCTGACGTTGAACCGGCCGAAGGCGCGCAACGCCCTGTCGGCGGCCCTGATGGCGACCCTGCACGAGCAGGTCGAGGAAATCGCCGACGACCGCGGCGTGAAGGTGGTGGTGATCGAAGGCGCCGGCCCGGCCTTTTGCGCCGGCCACGATCTGAAGGAGATGCGCGCCAATCCCGGCCGCGAGGCCTATGAGCGGCTGTTCCGCCAATGCTCGCGACTAATGCTGGCGATCGTCAAATTGCGGAAACCGGTGATCGCCAAGGTGCACGGCATCGCCACCGCCGCCGGCTGCCAGCTGGTAGCCACCTGCGACCTGGCGGTCGCCGAGGAGGACGCGCGTTTCGCGACGCCGGGGGTGAATATCGGCCTGTTCTGCTCGACGCCGATGGTCGCCCTCAGCCGTGCCGTCGGCCGCAAGGCGGCGATGGAGATGCTGTTGACCGGCGACCTGATCCCGGCGGCGGATGCCAAGCGGATCGGCCTGGTCAACCGCGTCGTACCGGCCGCGGCGCTG
>JABDIP010000353.1 GCA_013003675.1 Inquilinus sp. | reverse complement strand
CTTCTACGTCGTCGACGCCCGCGACGCGGTGCATGGCAAGTACCGCGACGAGTTGGAGATCCTCGCCTGGTGCGCGCCGCCGCCCGGCTGGTCGCCGAATTGCTGGTCGACGTTGCCGCGCACAGCGCCACCGTGCCCGATACGGGCGAGCCGGCCGAGCCGGCGCTCGAGGCGCTGCGCCAGGCGGTGCGCGCGCACGAATACCGCTGTGTCGCCGAGTTGCTGGAGTTGTTCCGCTTCCGGAAGGAGGACTACGAGGTCAGCGACCTGCCGATCGCCGATGGGCGCTGGGGCCTCGATCTGTTCAGCCCGGCCTCGCTGCGCCAGTTCGGCATCCGCACCGGCCGTGACGCGGTGGTCGGCGGTCTGGCCGGATTGACCGTCGACGCGTTTACCGGCGGCATGACCCTGGGGGCCGCGGCGGCGCTCGGCGCCACCGCCGGGGCGCTGTGGTCGGGGCTGCGAACCCATGGCCGCCGCGTGGTGGATCGGCTGCGCGGCTATACCGAGCTCAGGGTGCACGAGGCCACGCTTCGCCTGCTGGCGATCCGGCAGATCGATCTGGTCCAGGCGCTGCTGCGCCGCGGCCATGCCAGCCTGGAGCGCATCCGCCTGACACCGGAAGCCGAGGCGGTGCGGCGCGACTGGGCGCGGCGCCGGCTGCCCACCCCGCTGCAACAGGCGCGGGCCAACCCGGGATGGTCGCGGCTGGCCGGCGGCGAGTCGGGCGCCACCGCCGATGCCGGCCGCCAGGCGGCGCTCGACGCGCTGGCCGGCACCCTGGAAGCAAACCTGATGGCGCCGCCCGGCTGAGGGGAACGCCGCCGGGTTCAGGCCCTGGTCGCGACCAGCTCCGCCAGAGAAGCCTCGGGGCGGGCGCCGATATGGCCGATCACCTCGGCGGCGGCGATGCTGCCGAGCCGGCCGCATTCCGCCGGCGCGCGGCCGGCGGTCAGGCCATACAGGAAACCGGCTGCGTAGAGGTCGCCGGCGCCGGTGCTGTCGACCAGCGCGGCGACCGGCTCCGCCGGCACCTCTTCGGTCCGGCCGTCGTGCAGTACCAGCGATCCGGCTTCGCTGCGGGTGATGGCGGCGATGGCGCATTCGCCGCGCACCCGGTCCAGCGCCGCCTCCAGCGTGTCGACCTGATACAGCGCCATCACCTCGTGCTCGTTGCCGAACAGGATGTCGATATGGCCGGCGATCAGCGTGCGAAAGCTGTCGCGGTGGCGGTCGACGCAGAACGGGTCGGAAAGCGTTAGCGAAACCCGCCGGCCGCTATCATGCGCGATCGCCGCCGCCTTCAGGAACGCCTCCTTGGCGGTCGGCTTGTCCCACAGGTAGCCTTCGAGATAGGTGATTTCGGCGCCGCCGACGACGGCCGGGTCGATGTCCTCCGGCCCCAGCTCGACGCAGGCGCCGAGCATGGTGTTCATGGTCCGGTGGCTGTCCGGCGTGACCAGGATCAGGCTGCGCGCGGTCGGCGGCGAGCCGGCGATCGGCCTTGTATCGAAATCGACCCCGACGGCACGGATGTCGTGGCGAAAGACCTCGCCGAGCTGGTCGTCGCAGACCTTGCCGATGAAGACCGCGCGGCCGCCCAGCGAGGCGACCCCGGCGACGGTGTTGGCGGCCGAGCCGCCGGAGATCTCCACCGCCGGCCCCATCTTGGCATAGAGCGCCGTCGCCGTTTCGGCGTCGATCAGCGTCATCGCCCCCTTGTTGAGGTCGTTCCGCTCGATGAAGGCATCGTCGGCATGGGCCAGCACATCGACGATGGCGTTGCCGATGCCCAGCACGTGGTGGGTCGAGGACATGGAGGAGGCGCTCTCGCAATTGCGCGGTCGGATGGCGGCGGAGTATAGCCACCGGGGGCTCGAGGGCAACAACGCCGCTGGCTTGCCGTGCCGCCTTTTCCCGCCTACAACCGGCCGGCCCGCCACCCAGGAGACCAGGGACATGCCCGCAGCGCTAACCCGCGCCTTCGGCCAGCTCGGCGACCCGGCGATCCTGAAAATCCTTTGGATCGCCGTCGCCGCCGCGATCCTGCTGATCGGCCTGCTGACCGGCGGCGTGGTCTGGGCGCTGACCTCGGTCGAGATCCCCGGCTTCGGCTGGCTGTCCTCGTTGCTGCAGGTCCTGGGCGGGCTTGCCGCCTTCGTCGTGTCGCTGTTCCTGTTTCCCGGCGTCGTCGGCCTGGTTTCCAGCCTGTTTCTCGACCAGGTCGCCGGAGCCGTGGAGCGACGGTACTATCCCGGCCTCGGGCCGGCGCGCCGGCAGGGGCTCGGCGAGGCGATCGGCACCGCGCTTCGGTTCCTCGGCGTGCTGCTGGTCTTCAACCTGATGGCGCTGATCGTCTCGCTTCTGGTGCCGCCCTTCAGCCTTTTCGTCTTCTACGCGGTCAACGGCTATCTGCTGGGCCGAGAGTATTTCGAGATGGTCGCGCTCAGGCGCATGGACCCGGCGGCGGCGGCGGCGCTGCGCCGCCGGTTCGGCGGCCGGGTGCTGCTCGGCGGGGTGACGATCGCGGTGCTGATCTCGATCCCCGTGCTCAACCTGTTGGTGCCGGTGGTCGCCACCGCCTTCATGGTACACGTGCATCGCGGGCTGCTGGCCCGCGCCTGAGCGGTTTCCCGGCTCTCGCCGCTGGCGATGCCACAAAATTGTGATAGTTTGCCCGTAGTTGTTTCGCCCCTCTGATGGAGACCGCGCCAATGCCCCACGACCAGCGTCCGCCCGGCGGCATGAAGTCCGACCCGCCCCGCCGTTTCGTCGACGTGGCGGGCACCGCGCCGCGGCGCGGCGGCATGGGCCGGCCCGAGCCGGAAAGCCGCGAGCCGGAGCGCAATCTGATCGTTGGCCACGGAATCTCGCTGAACGGCGAGATCAAGGCCTGCGACCACCTCGTCGGCGAGGGGACGGTCGAGGCCGAACTCAAGGAGTGCCGGGCGATCGAGATCGCCGCGGCGGGCGTCTTCAAGGGCAGCGCGGAAATCGAGCAGGCCGACATCGCCGGACGCTTCGACGGCGACCTGATGGTACGCGGAAAGCTCGTCCTGCGCTCCGGCGGCGTCGTTTCCGGTTCGCTCCGCTACGGCGAAATCGAGATCGAGACCGGCGGCAAGGTGATCGGCACCATGGAGCCGGTCGAATCGGTGGTGACACCGCTTCGCGAGGCCGGCGGCAAGGGCCGCGAGGAGGCCGGCTAGCATGGCCCGTGGTCGGTTCGGCCTGTTCCCGGCCGTCGCCCTCGTCCTTCTCGGCACTGGCTGCGCGTCGCTGCTCGACGGGATGTCGGCCATGGCGCCGCCGGTCGACCCGCAGACGCTGATCGGCCTGGCGCCGCAGCAGATCAGCGCGGTGCTCGGCGAACCGGAACTGCAGCGCCAGGAGCCGCCGGCCGAGGTCTGGCAATACCGCACCGAGGATTGCGTCTTCGACCTCTATCTCTATCGCGAGGAGAGCGACAGCCGCGCGGTGCATTACGAGGCCCGCAGCCGCAGCAACGGCACCGTCGATCCGGCGCAGTGCCTGGGCAGCGTGGTGGCGCGATCGCCGTTGGCCGAGGCACCGTCGACCACCGCGCCGGCCAGCCTCTAGGCGCCACCCTCGTATCTCACGCGGTCGTCTTCGCCTTGTAGGCGCAGAGGTCGCTGACCGGGCAGGCCGGGCAGTCCGGCTTGCGGGCCTTGCAGACATAGCGGCCGTGCAGGATCAGCCAGTGATGGGCGTGCTGCCGCCAGCGAGCCGGCACGACGCGCAGCAGCTTTCGCTCCACCTCCTCCGGGGTCTTGCCGCGGGCCAGGCCGGTGCGGTTGCCGACCCGGAAGATATGCGTATCGACGGCGATGGTCGGCTGGCCGAAGGCGACGTTCAGCACCACATTGGCGGTCTTCCGCCCGACCCCCGGCAGCGCCTCCAGCGCCTTCCGCTCGGCCGGCACGATGCCGCCATGATCGCGGAGCAGCATCTCCGACAGGGCGATGACATTCTTCGCCTTGGTGTTGAACAGACCGATCGTCTTGATGTGCCGTTTCAGCCCCTCCTCGCCGAGGCCGACCATCGCCGCCGGCGTGTCGACCTCGCGAAACAGCGCCGCCGTCGCGCGGTTGACGCCGACATCGGTCGCCTGCGCCGACAGCACGACGGCGACCAGCAGGGTGTACGGGTTGTGATACGCCAACTCGCTCTTCGGCTCGGGGTTGCCGGCGGCGAGTCGGGCGAAGAAGGTGTCCACATCGGCGGGTTTCATGGCCGCGCCACTCTAGCCGCCCGGCGGTGGCTGGCAAGCGCCGCGGCGGCCCCGCCTTCGGACCGGCTTTACCGACGCGCTGCCGGCGCTAGACTCGGTCGACGATGACTGCCCCCATTCGCCTCTCCGATGCCGCGCCGGCCGCCGATGCGCCGGTGTTGTTCGATGCCATCCTGCATCCCCACCGCAGTCTGGGGCCGGCAGGGTTCGCGTGGCTGATCGGGGCGTTCGGCGCCGTCGGCCTGGTCGTCGGCGGGATCTTCTTCGCCAGCGGCGCCTGGCCGGTACTCGGCCTCTATGGCGTCGACGTCGCACTGGTCTATTGGGCGTTCCGGGTCAACTACCGGGACGCGCGGGTTTACGAGAAACTGCGGTTGACCCGAGCGGCGCTGACCGTCGAGCGGGGCGACGCCCGGGGGTCGCTGGCGACATGGACCTTTCAGCCCTATTGGCTGACCGTCGCGGTCGACGCGACGCCGGCCGGGGTCAGCCCGGTCACCTTGACGAGCCATGGCCGCTCGTTGGCGGTCGGCGCCTTCCTGTCGCCGGCGGAGCGGGTCGACTTCGCCGACGCGCTAAGAGTGGCGCTGAGTCATGTCCGGCGCCCGTGCGCCGCCGGGCCGGCACCGGTCGAGCAAGGTGGCTGATCGCAAGAACCGGGTTGGCCCGGCCGCTCGTCCGGGCGATAGAAGGGGCGACCTTGCCTTTCATGAGGAGCCTGGACCGATGAGCATCGCCCTGACCGACGACCCGATTGCCGAGACCGGCCACGCGGCGCAGGCGGAAAACCCGCGCGTCGCGACGGCGATCCGCTATCTGGTCGAGCACTACGCCGAGCAGCCGCCGCTGGAGACGGTCGCCGCCGTGGCCGGGCTGCATCCCCACCACTTCCAGCGTGTCTTCAAGCGTTGGGCGGGGATCAGCCCGAAAAGATTCGCCCAGCATTTGACGGTGGAGCACGCCAAGGAACTGCTGGGGGAGAACGAGAGCGTGCTGGGCGCCGCCCTCGACGTCGGCCTGTCGGGCCCCGGCCGGCTGCACGATCTGTTCGTCGCCTGCGAGGCGGCCACGCCCGGCGACTACAAGGCACGCGGCCGCGATCTGGAGATCCGCTACGGCCGCCACGACACGCCATTCGGACCGGTCGTCATCGGCCTCACCCAGCGCGGCATCTGCTGGCTCGGCTTTGCCGAGGGCGACCCCGCGGCGGCTGTCGCGGAGGACTGGCCGGCCGCCCGGCTGGTGCCCGACGCGGCGGCGACCGGCATGGTGGCGGCGCGGCTGTTCGGCATCGACCCGGCAGCCGACCCCGGGTTGCCGCTCCTGCTGCACGGCACCAATTTCCAGATCAAGGTGTGGCAGGCGCTGCTCTCGATCGCGCCGGGCCAGGTCGCCAGCTACGAGGACGTGGCGCGGTCGATCGGCCGGCCTACGGCGGTGCGGGCGGTGGCCCGGGCCGTCGCCGGCAACCCGATCGCCTTCCTGATCCCGTGCCACCGGGTCATCCGCAAGACCGGCGCGCTGCACAATTACCGCTGGGGCGCCGACCGCAAGCGCGCCCTGCTCGCCTGGGAGGCCGGTCGCCGCGAGGCCGCCTCGGCCTGAGGGTGGGCCGCGGGGCGCCGCCCGCTACAGGCCCAGAACGTCCTGCATCGTATAGAGTCCGGGCGGCTTTCCGTAGGCCCAGCGGGCGGCATGCACCGCGCCGCGGGCATAGATCTCGCGCCCCGCCGCGCGGTGGGTCAATTCCAGCCGCTCGCCGGGCCCGGCGCAGACGACGCTGTGGTCGCCGACCACGTCGCCGCCGCGCAGGGCGGCGAAGCCGATATCGCCCTTGCCGCGCGGCCCCGTCTTGCCGTCGCGACCGCGCACCGCCCGCTCCGCCAGCGGCACCCCGCGCCCGGCGGCGGCGGCGCGGCCGAGGCCGAGCGCGGTGCCTGACGGCGCGTCGACCTTTTGGCGGTGATGCATCTCGACGATTTCGATATCGAAATCGTCGTCCAGCTTGGCGGCGACCTGCTCGACCAGGGCGAAGAGCAGATTGACCGCCAGGCTCATATTCGGCGCATAAACCACCGGGGTATGGCGGGCGGCCTTCTCCAGCTCTGATTCCTGATCGGCCCCCAGACCGGTGGTGCCGACCACATGGACCGTCTTGCCCTGCGCCGCCAAGGCGGCATAGCGGGCGGTCGCCTCGGGCACCGTGAAGTCGATGACCGCGTCGGCATCCGCGAACAGCGGCACCGGATCGTCGCCGACGCGTACGCCGACCGGGGCGGTGCCGGCCAGCATGCCGACATCCATCCCCTGCTCCGGGCTGTCGCGCCGCGAGACGGCGCCGACCAGTTCGCAGCCCTTGGCAGTCAAGATCTCGCGCACCAGCATCCGCCCCATGCGCC
>JABDIP010000342.1 GCA_013003675.1 Inquilinus sp. | reverse complement strand
AGCAGGAAACAGTCGAAATCGCCGGCCTCGGCGAAGCGCTGGCACATCTCCCACTCGTTGACACCGGCGCCCAGCGCAGTGACGACGCCCTCCTCGCGCAGCTTCAGCATGGCGCGGTAGCCGCCCTCCATCACTTCGGCGAAGCGCTGGTCGACCGCCTCGGCGCTGCCATGGGTCCAATGGTCGACGTCGTGGATCAGCAGCACATCGATACGCTGCAGGGCCAGGCGCTGCAGGCTGTCCTCCACCGAGCGCATGACGCCGTCATAGGAGTAGTCGTAATACGGATCGAACGGCAGGGTCCGCATGAACAGCCCGCCATCGATCTTGGCCGGATCTTCGGGCCGCAGCAGCCGGCCCACCTTCGTCGATAGGATGTAGCTGTCGCGCGGCTGCCAGCGCAGCGCCTCGCCGACCCGATGTTCGCTGAGGCCGTAGCCGTAGAGCGGCGCGGTATCGAACAGCCGGATCCCGGCATCATAGGCGGCGGTGACCGTGGCCCGGGCCTCCTCGTCGCTGAAGCTGGCATAGAGATTGCCCAGCGGCGCCGCGCCGAAACCCATCTGGCAGACCGGCAACTTTGTGCGGCCCAGCGGTCGCGTTGTATCGGGTCTCATGGCCCGCCTCCTCCCCAGTATTCCGCCAAGCGCCCTCCCGGCCGGCGGTTGCCGTCAGCTTAGAGCAGATTCGCCGCCGGCGGCCAGTTCGCGCAAGCGTGAGCCGCGACGGACGGAACGCTGTGGTATGACGGCGGCCGCAAGGAAAAGCCCGGGAGAGTGGGAATGGATGCCGACCAACTGCGCGCGGTCCAGGCGCCGCTGAAGGAACGCTATCGCGAGGACGCCGAGGCGGCGGTGATCACCCTGTCTGCCGATGGCAGCCTGGATGGCGAGGGCATCACCTGCTCTGTGGCCACCGGCCGCGCCCTGGTTGAGGCCGGGCTGCATCCGGCGACCGGCGGCGACGGGCTGTCGGCCTGTTCCGGCGACATGTTGCTGGAGGCGCTGGTGGCCTGCGCCGGGGTGACCCTGCGGGCGGTTGCGACGGCGATTGGCGTGCCCCTGCGTGGCGGCACCGTGCGCGCCGAGGGCGATCTGGATTTCCGCGGGACCCTGGGCGTAGACCGCGAGGCTCCCGTTGGCTTCCGGAATATCCGCCTCTGCTTCGATCTCTACAGCGATGCCGATGCCGAGCAGATTGCGGTCTTGAGCAAACTCACAGAGCGCTACTGCGTGGTCTACCAGACCATACGCAATGCTCCGCCGGTGGCGGTGGAGTTGAAGTCGGCGGCAGGGGCCGGGTAGCGCGTCACACCCGCGCCGGCCCTCTTCTTCCTCGTCGTTGCGAGGAGCGCCAGCGACGCGGCAACCCAGGCTTGCCCTGGCCATTCCGGATCGCCACGCCTGCGGTTCGCGATGGCGGTGTTGTAGAATTGCTCCCTCAAACCTCGAAACCGAAACCGACGACGTCCCGCCCGGCGCGCGCCGTCATATGCGGATAGAGCGCGTAATCCTGGAACACCATCGAGCAATCGCGCAGGGCTGAGATGCCGGGGCGTCCCGCAGCATCCTTGTTTGGCAAGGCACTGGCTAATAAATGGCAAATAAATTTACTTAATATATGAACAAACTGTTTGGGCAATAGATGACCCAAATATGTCACAACTAGTATGTTCGAGCATGCGATAGCGTTTTTTTGACCAAGTTAGAGGTTTCTATACCGTTGAACGGGCTCGCTGGCCCCTGCGACAAAAGAAAGACTGCCGCACGCAGAGTATGGTCGGAGGCCACAGGGAAGGGACTGTGATGCCTTGTTCCGCACGCAGAGCGGTTCGCTGGACCAATGCGTGGGCACGGGCGCTTTTCGTTGCCAGCCGAGTAGGGTTGTTTCTTGGGGCGCTGTTGATGTTGCCCCCGGTTGCGTCGGTGGCCCATGACAACCCCGACGGGCGGATCAGTGAGCTCTCCCATCAGATTGGCCTCGATCCTCACGACACGAGCTTGCTGCTGAAACGGGGCGAGTTGCTTCGCCTGGCGGGGCATTTCGAAGCGGCGCTCAGCGATTTTCAGCAGGCTGCAAGACGCGGCGAGCGAGCCGGCGAGGCCGACTTCCAGCTCGGTTGGACGCTGCTACAGGTCGGCCGCCCGGCCGAGGCCAGACCCCATCTCGACCGCTATATCGCCGCCCATCCCGATGACTCGAAGGCGTTCGCCACCCGAGCCCGGACGCTGGTCGTCCTCGACGACAACCTGGCTGCGGCGGCCGATTTCACGCGGGCGATCGCCCTGTCGCCCGTGCCGGACTACTACCTCGAACGGGCCCGTGCGCTGGCGGCTGCGGGCGACGTCGCCGCGGCGGTGGAGGGGCTCGACCGCGGGCTGGAGCGGATCGGCGCGGTGGTTTCATTGCAGCGCCTGGCGATCGACCAGGAACTCGCCCGAAACAATATCGACGGCGCCGTCGCCCGGGTCGACAGCATGGCCGGGATCACTGGCCGTGCCGACATCTGGCTGGCGCGGCGCGGCGACATCCTGCTGCAAGCGGGGCGGCGCGACGATGCACACGCGGCCTATGGCCAAGCGCTTGCGGCGATAGAGACTCTGTCGGTGCGCCGCCAAAGCTCCAGCGCCGTGCGCGACCTGAAAACTCATCTGGAGGCGGCGCTTCGGCAACTCGCTGGGACGGAGAACCCCACATCGTTGCGAGGCGCTGACCTCCCGGAAACGAGAATTCAGTGAAT
>JABDIP010000333.1 GCA_013003675.1 Inquilinus sp. | reverse complement strand
GCGCAAGGTCATTGAGGGGATCGCCGGCGACAAGACCAACTGGAAGACTGACCTTTCGGGTGGCATCCAGCGGGTCGCGATCAAGCACGGCACGGCGCCGTTCGGCAACGCCAAGGCCCGATGCGTCGTCTGGAACTTCCCGGATCCGGTGCCGCTGCACCGCGAGACGCTCTACACGCCCAGGCGCGATCTGGTGAAGGACTATCCGACCTACAAGGATCGCAAGATGTATCGTCTGCCGACGATGTTCGAATCGATCCAGAAGAAGGACTTCTCGAAGGACTATCCGATCATCCTCACCTCCGGCCGTCTGGTCGAGTACGAGGGTGGTGGCGAGGAGAGCCGGTCCAACCCGTGGCTCGCCGAGCTGCAGCAGGACATGTTCGTCGAGATCAACCCGTTCGACGCCAACACGATCGGCGCGCGGGACGGCGAGATGGTCTGGGTGCACGGACCGGAAGGGGCGAAGGTGCGGGTGATGGCCATGGTGACCAACCGCGTCGGCCGCGGCGTCGCCTTCATGCCCTTCCACTTCGGCGGCCACTACCAGGGCGAGGACCGGCGCCACAAATACCCGGCCGGGGCCGACCCTTACGTGCTGGGCGAGTCGTCGAACACGGCGCAGACCTACGGGTACGACTCGGTCACCCAGATGCAGGAAACCAAGGCCACGCTCTGCCGTATCGAGCGCGCTTGAGGGAGCTGACCAATGGCAAGAATGAAATTTCTCTGCGACGCCGAGCGCTGCATCGAGTGCAACGCCTGTGTCACTGCGTGCAAGAACGAGCATGAGGTGCCGTGGGGCGTGAACCGCCGGCGGGTGGTCACCATCAACGACGGCGACCCGGGCGAACGGTCGATCTCCGTCGCCTGCATGCACTGCTCCGATCCGCCGTGCATGGCGGTGTGCCCGGTCGACTGCTTCTATGAGTCCGACGAGGGCGTGGTGCTGCACTCCAAGGATCTGTGCATCGGCTGCGGCTACTGCTTCTACGCCTGTCCGTTCGGCGCGCCGCAATACCCACAGGCGGGCAATTTCGGATCGCGCGGCAAGATGGACAAATGCACTTTCTGCGCCGGCGGGCCGGAGGACGATTTCTCCGGCGCCGAGTTCAGCAAGTACGGCCGCAATCGCCTGGCCGAAGGCAAGCTGCCGCTCTGCGCCGAGATGTGCTCGACCAAGGCGCTGCTGGCCGGCGATGGCGACATGGTGTCCGACATTTATCGCGAGCGCGTCGTCGCCCGCGGCTTCGGCTCCGGCGCCTGGGGTTGGGGCACCGCCTACGAACTGAAGGCGCCGCGCGGCTGAGCCCGACGCGAGACCGGCATGCGGCAGGAGGGGACGAGCGGTCGCGGCCGCTGTCCCCTTCTGTTTTCCGGCCTCCCGTGGGGCAGTGCGGAACCGTCAAGAAGGAAACGCCGGCATGAACAGCACGCTGACCGCGCGCCTGGCCCTCGGGTTGGGCCTGCTCGCCATCCTCGCCGCCACCGGTTGCCGGGAAGAGGAACAGGGGCGCGTCCTGATCCAGCAGAAGGGCGTCTATCAGGGGACGCCGGACCAGACGCTGAGCGAAGACCAGATCCAGGAGCTTCGATTCCGCGCCCGCCAACAGCAGATCTAGCACCCAAGGGGGTTCGAGATGCGGCATTCGCACAACGGTAGATCGCGCCGAGGGTTTTCCGGGCTGATCCCGGCCATCGTCCTGTTCCTGGCGCTCTATGCCGGCTTCAGCGTCGTCGCCGGCTCCTGGGCGCAGGAGGCGCTGCGCCCAGCACAGGAAACCGCATCGCCGACCGGCGGCATGGTACCCGGCGAGTCGCTCGGGTCCGCCAGCGACGCCGAGATCTGGCGCGCCGTACGCCAGGGCGCCCAGGGCAACGTCTCGATCCCGAACGCCATGGCCGGCGTTCTGATCCAGTCCGAAGGCGAGAACTGGCGCAACATCCGCAATGGGCCGCTGTCGGTTTACGGCATTTGGGGCCTGTTGGGCATGGTCATTGCGCTGGCGCTGTTCTTCGCCGTTCGCGGCCGGATTCGCATCGATTCCGGGCGCAGCGACAAGCTGATGGAACGCTTCAACGACCTCGAGCGGTTCGCCCATTGGCTGATGGCCGGGTCGTTCATCGTCCTGGCGCTGTCCGGCCTCAACATGCTCTACGGCCGTTACGCGCTGCTGCCATTGCTCGGCGAGAATCTGTTCGCGACGCTGACCCAGGCCGGCAAGGTGGCGCACCACTACATCGCCTTCGCGTTCATGGCCGGGCTGGTGCTGTCCTTCGTGCTGTGGGTCCGCCACAACTTCCCCGACAAGACCGATCTGGCCTGGCTGGCCAAGGCCGGCGGCCTGTTCACCCGGAAGAGCCATCCGCCGGCGAAGAAGTTCAACACCGGCCAGAAACTCCTGTTCTGGCTGGTCATGCTGTCGGGCCTGGCGATGAGCCTGTCCGGCATCGCCCTGCTGTTCCCGTTCCAGTTCGGGTATTTCGAGCCGACGTTCCGGGTGCTGGCGGCGATCGGGTTCGACGTGCCGACGCAAATCTCGCCGATGGCGGAGATGCAGCTCTCGCAGATCTGGCACGCCATCGTCGGGCTGGTGATGGTCATGGTCATCCTCGGCCACATCTATATCGGCACGATCGGCATGGAGGGCGCCTTCGACGCCATGGGCAGCGGCCAGGTCGACCGCAACTGGGCGCGCGAGCATCACAGCCTGTGGGTCGAGGAGGTCGAAAGGGGCGAGCCCAAAGGCAAGGGCAGAGCCAAGGCCGCTGCGGGCGGCGACGATTGACCGTTGGCCAGGACCGGAACCGAGGGATGACCGGGGCGATGAGCATTTCCACGACCAACCGGCCGGCCGGTCGGGTGCTCGCCACGGCCGTCCTGTTCTGCGCCCTGATGGCACCGGTTCCGGCGGGGGCTCAGGCCCTGAGTGCCGACCAGGTGGCCCGGCAGGTCGCCGCCGAATACGACGTCGAGGTATTGCGGGTCCGCGCGGTCGAGAGACCGGAGGGCGGCGCGGCCTACGCGGTCACCGTCATGCTGCCGGGCGGCAGCCGCAACAACGCCTTCCAGGTCACGACAGTGCTGGTCGACGGGGACAACGGCGCGCTGATCCCGCAATTCCGCCATGGCCCGACCGGCCACGAGCTTTCCGGCGCGCCGTCCTTCCTGACGCCGGCGACGCCGAGCGGCCCGGTATACCGTCGCAGCCTGACCCGACCACCGTCCGGCTGAACCGGTGCGACGGGTCCGACGGACAGTCGCCGCGCTCAGCACCGCCGTGCTTTCGGCGGTCGCCGCCGTCCTGCTTCAAGCCTCGGCCGCATCGGCGGATCTGATCGGTCATGGCGGACCGGTGCGTGGCATCGCGGTGTCGGCGGACGGCCGCTTAGCGCTGACCGCCAGCTTCGACTACAGCGCGATCCTTTGGGATTTGGACCGGCAAACGGTGATCCGCCGCCTGCAGGGCCACGATGCGGCGGTCAACACGGTCGCCTTCGTGCCCGGCGGCCGCCTCGCGATCACCGGCAGCGACGACCGTACGGTCGCCATCTGGGAGCTGGCCGGCGGCCGGCTGCTGCACCGACTGACCGGACACGAGGGGAAGGTGACGTCGGTCGCCGTTTCGCCAAACGGCCGGCTGGCGGCCTCTGCCGGCTGGGACCGCACGGTCCGGCTCTGGCACCTCGACACGGATGGCGCGCCGGGCGCGGTGCTGCGCCACGACGCCAATGTGAACGGGGTCGCCTTCCTGCCCGACGGAAGCGGTCTTCTCTCCGGCGACCATGACGGCGATCTGACGCTTTGGCGGCTGCCGGACGGCGGGGCGGCCGGTCTGCTGGGCGACCATGATTTCGGCGTCAGTGCGCTCGCCCTCGCCGGATCGGCGCCGGTCGCGGTCACCGCCTCGGCGGACGAGACGGTGGTGCTGTGGGATCTGGACGTCCGTGAGGAGCTTTCCACCCTGCGCGGCCATGAGGGACCGGTCTTCGCGGTCGCAATCGCCGATGACGGGCGGTTGGTCGCCTCCGGCGGCGCCGACGGGCGGGTTCGGCTGTGGCGACGCGAGGCGGATGGCGGCGTGTCCCGCACCGATATCGACCATCAGGGGCCGGTCTGGGCGCTTGCCTTCACCCCCGGCGGCGATCGCCTGGTCTCCGCCGGCATCGACGACGTGGCGCGGATCTGGGAGGTCGCGACCGGCCGGGCATCGCGCGGCGGCAGCACGGCGGTCCGGCCACCGGAGACGATCGTGACCGCCGACCCGGCGCTGGCCCGCGGTGCAGAGCTGTTCCGCACCTGCCAGGCCTGTCATACGCTCGACCCGGACGGCGGCAACCGCGCCGGCCCGACGCTGCACGGTCTGATCGGCCGGCCGGCCGGCAGCGTGCCCGGCTATGCCTATTCGCCGGCGCTGGCCGACAGCGATATCGTCTGGACCGAGGCGACGATCGGCCGGCTGTTCGCCGAGGGACCGCACGTCTACACGCCGGGTTCGAAGATGCCGCTGCAGCGCATCCCGGACGCCTCGGATCGTGCCGAGCTGGTCCGCTTTCTCGCTGGCGTCGCCGGCCGGCATGATTCGCGCTAGACTGCCGGCATCTTGATTGGAGGGACGAGGATGAAAGCCTTCGCCATCAGCGCGGTCGCCGCCATCGTCATCGCGATCGGCGCCGCCATCGTGCTCAATGTGCTGAATTGGGACTCGGCGACGGTCTACCAGTCGGAGAACGTTCGGCTCTGAAGGCGCCGGCGCGTCGCGCGCCTGGACGCCTCCGGCCGGCGGTCAGACGGCCCGGGAGTGTCGCGTTTCGCCTTGCCGCAGATAGCCGTCGAAGACCGCTGCGACACAGCGAACCAGCGGCCGCGCCTCTTCGCGCACCGTGATCGCGCCGCCGGTCCGGTCGAGCACGCCGTCGCGGACGAAGTCCTCCAGGACCGCCATCTCCGGTGCGAACGTGTCGGGATCGGCACCGTGCTCGGCGCAGAGTCGCGCCGGGTCGACCCGGAGGTTGCACATCAGCCGCTCGATGACCGCGCCGCGCAACCGATCCTCCGCCCCGATCGGACGGCCCCGCACGGTGGCAAGCCGCCCGGCCTTCATCGCGTCGCGATAGGCGTGGAGCGGCACCGCGTTCTGAACATAGCCCTGCGGCAGCCGGCCGATCGCCGAGGCGCCCAGGCCGATCAGCGCCGCCGAATCGTCGGTCGTATAGCCCTGGAAGTTCCGGCGCAGCCGGCCGGCGGCGGCGGCCCGGGCCAGCGGATCGTCGGGCCGGGCGAAGTGGTCGAGGCCGATCGGCACATAGCCGGCGGCGACCAGCCGCTCGGCCACCGCCTCGGCCTGCGCCAGCCTGGCCGTGCCGTCCGGCAGGGCGGCGGCGTCGATCAACCGCTGGTGACGCTTCATCTCCGGCACGTGGGCATAGCCGAACAGGGCGATGCGGTCGGGCTCCAGGTCGATGGCGAAATCGGCCGTCGCCCGCACCCGGTCGATTGTCTGGTGCGGCAGGCCGTACATCAGGTCGAGATTGATCGCGCGGATGCCGGCGCGGCGCAGCCCCACCGCCGCCGCCACGGTCATCGCCATCGGCTGCACCCGGTTGACCGCCCGCTGCACCGTCTCGTCGATGTCCTGCACGCCGATGCTGGCCCGGTTGACGCCGATCTCGGCCAGGGCATCGATGGCCGCCGGGGGCAGTTCGCGCGGATCGATCTCGACGGCGAATTCGGCATCCGATGCCATCGGCAGCGCCGCCGCCAGCGCTCCGCCCAGCCGCAGGATGTCGTTCGGATGCAGGATGGTCGGCGAGCCGCCGCCCCAATGCATGTGACGAACAGCATGGCCGATGCCGATGCGGTCGCGGACCAGGCCGATCTCGCGCTCGAGCAGACGCAGATAGGCGGTGACCGGCTCATACCGGTTCACCAGTTTGGTGTGGCAGCCGCAGAACCAGCACAGCGTGTCGCAGAAGGGGATGTGCACATACACCGATAGCGGCATGCCGTCCGGCAGGTCCGACAGCCAGGCGGCGTAGCTGTCGGCGCCCACCGAGCCATCGAAATGCGGCGCCGTCGGATAGCTGGTGTAGCGCGGCACCAGCCGGTCGTATTTCTCGAGCAGGCGGGAATCCATCGACCGACTAGGCCATCGGATTACCCAGCGGCGCCTTGACCTGGGTCAACCCCGGCGCGCGGAGCCGCCGTTTCGCCTAAACTCGTTGGCGATTCGCCGCGGCCCGATCGGCCGCCCCGACCGCAACAACCGACTGACACCTCCATGCCCTACTTCTTTATCGCCTTCGCCATCATGGGCGGTGCCGTCCTGCCGCTGCAGGCGCTGATCAACTCGCGGCTGGGCGGGGCGATGAACGGACCGGTCTGGGCGGCGACGATTTCCTTTGCCATCGGCACCATCGGCCTGCTGATCTTTCAATTGGCCAAGCGAACGCCGATCCCCAGTGCGGAACAGGCGACCTCGGTGCCGGCCTGGGCCTGGGCCGGCGGATTGCTGGGCGCCTTCTATGTGGTCGCGGCGACGACGACGGTGTCGCGGTTGGGAGCGGCGGCAATGATCTCGCTCGGCGTACTCGGGCAGATGCTGGCCTCGCTGCTGCTCGACCATTTCGGCGTGCTGTCGGGCAGCCAGCCGATCAATCTGGCAAAAGTCGCCGGCGCGTTGATGCTGCTCGGCGGCGTCGTCCTGATCGTCTGGAATCGCTGATCGCGCGCGCCGTCACCCTTTCGTCCGCAGCGTCGATCGGCCGCCATCGACGCCGATCACCTGACCGGTGATCCAATCTGCATCAGGCCCGACCAGGAAAGCGGCCAATCCGGCTACGTCCTCCGCCTCGCCCAGCCTTTCCAGCGCGTGCAGCTTGCCAAGGCCTCGCGCCATCGTCTGGTTGGCGGTGAAGGCTTCGGCCAGCGGCGTCCGGGTCAGGCTAGGCGCGATGCAATTGACCCGGATCGCCGGCGCCAGATCCGTCGCCGCCGCTCTGGTAAACGCCTCGACCGCCCCTTTGGCCGCCGCGATCACCGTGTGATTGGCGAAACCCTGGGCCGCCGCGACAGTCGAGAACAACACCGCCGCCCCTTTTCCGCGCCCGAGCGCCGGAGCCGCCGCCTGCAGCGCCATCGCCGCGCCGACAAGGTTGAGGCGATAAGCCTCGAGGAAATCCTCCGCCCGCGCCTTCTCGAACGGCTTGATGACGATCGAGCCCACGGCATAAACCAGCCCGCTCAAGGTATCGCCGGCTTCGGCCAGCGTCCGCTCAACGTCGTCCTGATCGGTCGCGTCCATTGCCGTATACGGCGCTTTCAGGCTCCTTGCCAACGGAGCCAACCGGGCGCCGTCGCGAGCCGCCAGATGAACCGGCGTTCCGCGCGCCACCAGGGCCTGGGCGACCGCCGATCCGATTCCACCGGAGCCACCCAATATCAGGACCGGAGAGGTCATGGGACTGCCTTCTGCGGGTTTGACATGTCGTCGGCGGGCTAGGCCGTTTCAGCAGACTAACTAGACCGGTCGTCGCGACCGGCAAGCGGCCTCAGGCGACCCTGACGACCGCCAGCATGCCGCCGGCCATGTGTTCCAGCACATGGCAATGCAGCAGCCAGTCGCCGACAATCCCGGCGACGAAGGCGACCTCGACCCGGTCCTCCGGCAACAGCAGGACGGTGTCGCGCCACTCGCGGTGCGGCGGCGGCGCGCCGTTGCGCGTCAGCACGCGGAAATGATGGCCGTGCAGATGGATCGGATGCGGCCAGGCGGTGCGGTTGACCAGCGTGAAATGCGCGGTTCGCCCCTCGGGCACGGTGACCGTCGGCTCCATCGCCTCGCCGACGGCGACGATGCCGTTGACCGCCCACATCTTGCCGGCCCGCATCAGGCTGCGCATGTCAGTCCGGTGGCCGTTCATCATGCCCGCCGACATGCCCCCCATCATGCCGCCCTCGAAGACGATCTCCGCCGTCAGCGCGTCGCGCAGATCGGGTTCCGGCACCGGATTCGACGCCAGCACCCGCGGCGCGTCGAGCGGGTCCTCGCGCAAGGGCGCCTCCCGATCGTATGCGAGGTCGAGCAGCCGGTACTCGCGGCCCTGGTAGAAGCGGTCGACGATGGAGACCCGGTCGCCCGGCCGGCCCTCGCAATCCAGCACGATATCGGCGCGCATCGCCGGCCCGAGCACGATCAGCCCGCCCTCGGGCTCGTGCGGCGCCACCGGCTGGCCGTCATAGGCGACGACCAGCGGCCGGTGGCCCTCGAAGGACAGGGCGAAATGCCGGGCATTGGCGACATTGACCAGACGCAGACGCAACCTTTCACCGGCCCGCACCGGCACCTGCTCGACGATCCGGCCGTTGACGGTGACGGTGTTGCCGAGGCGCCCGGCATGGCTCAAATCCATCGGATGGCCGAAATCCTCGGTCACCTGCGCCAGTTGGTCGAGCCGCCAATCGTCGAGCACCCAGACCTCGTCGCGGTCGACGGCAAGCGGCTCCGGCTCGTCGACGATCAATACGCCGGATAGCCCGCGCTCGACCTGCTCGAATCCGCGGACATGCGGGTGGTACCAGAAGGTTCCGGCATCCTTTGCCACGAAGTCGTAGACGAAGGTCTCGCCCGAAGCGATCGGCGGCTGCGACAGGATGGGAACGCCATCCATGGCGAGCGGGATGCGCAGCCCGTGCCAATGCACCGTGGTCTCCTGCGGCAGGTCGTTCTCGACCGCGACCCGAAGGCGCCCGCCCTGGGGCACCCGCAACAGCGGCCCCGGCACGCCGCCCTCATAGGTCCAGACTTCCGTATCCGGATAGCCGGCGCCGACCAGCGCCGCCCGACCCGGCGCCGCCCGCAGGCGCCGTTCCATCGGCGCCGCCGACACCGGACCCGGCAATACCATGAGACCGGTTGCCGCCCCCCCGGCGGCGAGCAATCGCCGCCGATTCAGTGTCGGACCGTGCGCAAAGCCCCTCACCTGCCGCATCGCCGTCCCTCCAATCGACCGACCCATTGGAGACGATACTGCTTCCCGCGACTGGAGGGTCAAGCCGCACCTTCAAGTGCCGGTCGAGGGCGCGACGTCAGCGGCCCGGGCAATCGATCAGAAGCTGGTCAAGCTTCGCGAGAACTTCCTTGGACGCCGCTTCGACCTCGGCGATTTCCGAGATCGCGCCGTCCAGGTCGCCGGCGTTGTAGAGCCGTGCCGCCTCCTTGCCATGGGTATGGACCTGCTCGTGCGGACCCTCCAGCGCGGCGAACGCGGCCGAACCGCGGAACGCCTCCGCAAGGTCGCTGTAGTACCATTTGCCGAGCCGGCAGGAGCGGTGGTCGGCGAGTTCGGAATCCCTCAACTTCGCCCGGCCGACCAGCATGTCGGCCAAACGCTTCTTCCAGATGACGTGATCGGCTTTCGCCAGGCGCACGATCTTGCCCGGCACCTCATAGTTCGACAGGGTCCCGGCATGGGCTGTGGTCGCCGAAATGGATCGGTCCACCGTATCGGCGTTGGCCTCGATTCCCGCGACTGTCTGCTGGGTCATCGTCGTGATGGCCGTGGCACCCGAAGCAATCTCGTTCGACGCCGCGGCCTGCTGCCGCAGCACGGTCGCGACCTCCTCGATGCGCGATTTGACGCCGCCGATGCCGCCGGCGATCTCGTTCATGCCGCTGCCCACGGTTTCCATCGCCGAAAGGCCCGATTCGACCGCCTTGGCACCGCTGGTCATCGACCCGACGATGGCGCCCATCTCCTCCTGCAATGCCGTGATCCTGTCGCGGATATCCTGTGTCGCCCGCGCGGTCTGCTCGGACAATGACTTCACCTCGGAGGCGACGACGCCGAAGCCCTTTCCGGCCTCACCGGCGCGCGCCGCCTCGATCGTGGCGTTGAGCGCCAGCAGTTTGGTCTGGGCGGCGATTTCCTCGATCGATTTGACGATGTCGCCGATCTGGGATGACGCCCCCTTCAGCGCGTCGACCTGACCGGCCGCCTCGCCGACCGCGCTGCTGATCTGCTGCATGGTCGCACCCGCGTTTTCGACCGCCCGTTCCCCGGCGATTGTCGCCTGAGTGACGCCCTCGACATATTCGGCAACGTCGTCGGTGGACGAGCTGAGCGTTTCGACGGACGAGACCATCTCGGTGATCGCCGAGGCGATGGACTGGGTCTGTCCATCGACGTCCCGTGCCATCCGCAGCATTTGCCCCCCGGACACCGACAATTCGTTCGCCGCCATCGACTGGGTGACGGCATGGTCCAGCGCGGCGGTGGTATCCGCCGCCATCCGGTCGAACAACAGCGACAGTTTCCGCGACAGGGGATCGTCGCCGCGCGGGCGAATGATCAGGTCACCACCGATCACCGCGTCGATGCAGGCGACGAGATCCTCGTCGCGGTCGGCGGGTGGAGCGTCGGATTGGCGGGTGTCCATGGAGTCTCCTCTCGAGAATGGCTTCTCTATGCCCAGGGGCTGGTTCAGTCGCCGATGACCGAGGCGAACCCGAAGAAGGCCGACGGGGTGACCATCCTGAGCTAATGCAAGGTGTATAACGATTTGCTAATTCTCGTCGCCGCGACCGGCGGGCCGTGTCGGAGGCGTCTAGGCGGACTCGGTCCCACCGTCCTGGCCCGTCATCGCCGGTGTCGGCACCCGGCCGAGATGCTCGGCCTCGCGCTCCTCCGGGCCCTTGAGCCAATGGTCCACGACGACACTGGCGGCGAGGTCGCCGGCGACGTTGACCACTGTGCGGCACATGTCGAGCAGGCGGTCGACGCCGAGGATCATGGCGATCCCGGCGGCGGGGACACCGACGCTGTTGAGGATGGTGGCCAGAATGACGATGCCGACGCCGGGCGTGCCCGGCGAGCCGATCGCCGCGCCGACCGCCATCACCACGACCAGCACCATGCCGGGCAGGCCGATGTCGACGGCGAAGGCCTGGGCCAGGAACAGCGTCGCCACCCCCTGGTAGAGCGCGGTACCGCCCATGTTGATGGTGGTGCCGAGCGGGATCACGAAGCGGGCCGTCGAGGACCGGACGCCGAGTTTGGTCTCCGCGGTGCCGAGGCTGACCGGCATGACCGCCGCCGAACTGGAGGTCGAGAAGGCGAGCAGCAGCGCCTCGCGGCTGTCCCGCATGAAGGCGATCGGCGACCGTCGGCCGACCAGCGCGACGATGGCAAGATAGAAGGCGAGCAGCGCCAGCAGGCCGAGCAGCACGGTCGCCACATAGGCGCTGACACCGATCAGCGCCGACAGGCCGACACGCGCGGTGATGTTGGCCAGCAGGCCGAACACCGCATAGGGGGCGAAGCGCAGCACCCAGCCGACGATCGCCATGCAGGCGGCCTGCACCGACGCCAGCAGTTCGAGCAGGGGTCGGCGCTGCTCGACGGGCGTGTTGACCAGGGCGATGCCGATGATCACCGAGGTCAACACGATCTGCAGCATGTTGCCGCTGATGAAGGTGGTCAGCGGGTCGCGCGGGAACAGGCTGACGATCAGTTCCGGCAGGGCCTCGACGCTGGGCGGTCCGATGGCTTGTCCGGCGGCCGCCGCGGCCGCCGCCGCTTCCTGGTCGGTCTCGGTCAGCGCGTCGGCAAGGGTGGCGCCGTCGATCAGCCGGCCCGGATCGATGGCGATCGCCAGCCCCATGCCGATGATCACCGCGATCAGGGTGGTGACGATGAAGAACCCGACGGTCAGACCGCCAAGCCGGCCCAGACTGTCGGCGCCCTCGCCGGCGGCGATGCCGCGTACCACCGAGGCGACCACCAGCGGCACGACGACGAACTGGATCGCCAGCAGGAACAACCGCCCCGGCAGGCCGATCCAGTTGCCGACCAGGACCGCCTCTCGCGACCCCAGGAGCCCGCCGGTCGGGCCGATCAACACACCGAAGCCGACGCCCAGCACCATGGCGACCAGAACCTGCAGCCAAAGCCGCTGGCGGCTGAGCCCGCCGAGCGGGCCACGCAAATGGACGAGGGAGCGTTCGACCGTCATGACAATTCGGGCTCCGGCGTTTTCACGGTGGATGCTGAGTGCTCCGCTTGGCTCCTCCATTGACCTGCGTCAGCGCCGCCGCCGGTTGCTACCGATCCAGCCCATGCGACGGAACGCCAACAGTAAACCGCCGGCAACCGCCGCCATCAGACCCAGCACCGCCGGATAGCCCCAGTACCAGATCAGCTCCGGCATGTTCCAAGGCGAAGATTCCGGGCGGAAGTTCATGCCGTAGACGCCGACGATGAAGGTCAGCGGAATGAAGATGGTGGCGATGATTGTCAGCACCTTCATGATCTCGTTCATGCGCGCGCTGGCGCTCGACAAATAGACATCGACCAGGCCCGAGGCGATTTCGCGATAGGTCTCTACCACATCGAGCAACTGGATCGAGTGGTCATAGCTGTCGCGCAGATAGACCCGGGTCTGGTCCGACAGATAGGCCAGCGGTTCGCGGGTCAGCGCGTTCAGCAATTCCCGCTGCGGCCAGATGGCCCGGCGCAGTGCCAGGAGGTCGCGTTTCATGTCATGGATGGCGGCGGCATGGTCGCGCTGCGGATCGCCGACAACGGAATCCTCCAGATCTTCGAGCTGCTCGCCATAGGCCTCCAACACCGGGAAACAGCCGTCGACGACCGCGTCGATCAAGGCGTAGGCCAGATAGTCCGCCCCCCGCTCGCGAATCAGCCCACGGTGGCCGCGCAAACGGTCGCGCACGGGATCGAAGCAGTCGCCCGGCCGCTCCTGGAAGCTCAGCAGGAAACCGGTGCCGAGGAAGAGCGATACCTGTTCGGTGCGCGGGCCGTCGTCGGCATGGATCATCCGCGCGACGATGAAGGCGTGATCCTCGTACTCCTCCAGCTTCGGCCGCTGGTGGACGTTGACGACGTCTTCCAGGGCAAGTCGGTGGATGCCGAACATCTCGCCGAGCCGACGGACCAGATCGAGGTCGCCTAGACCGTCGATGTTGATCCAGGTGACCGGCCAGTTCCGAACGAGCTCGTCGAGTTGAGCGACATCGGTAATCTCGCGCTCCTCCACCGCCTCGGGGCCATAGCCGAGGAATCGAATCGAGGGTGGCAGGGCCGAGGGG
>JABDIP010000322.1 GCA_013003675.1 Inquilinus sp. | reverse complement strand
CATATGACGTCATCGTTCTAGGCGCTGGTGGCGCCGGACTGCGGGCGACCTTCGGCATGGCGCAGAAGGGTCTCAAGACCGCGTGCATCACTAAGGTCTTCCCGACCCGCAGCCATACCGTGGCGGCCCAGGGCGGCGTCTCCGCCGCGCTCGGCAACATGGGCGACGATGACTGGCGCTGGCACATGTACGACACCGTCAAGGGGTCGGACTGGCTTGGCGACCAGGACGCGATCGAATACATGTGCCGCGAGGCGGTGCCGGCGATCTATGAGCTGGAGCATTACGGCCTGCCGTTCAGCCGCACCACCGACGGCAAGATCTACCAGCGCGCCTTCGGCGGCATGACGACCCATTTCGGCGAAGGCCAGGCCTATCGGACCTGCGCCGCCGCCGACCGCACCGGTCATGCCATGCTGCACACGCTCTACCAGCAGGCGCTGAAGCACGAGGCCGAATTCTTCGTCGAATACATCGCCCTCGACCTGATCATGGAAGACGGCGCCTGCCGCGGCGTGGTGTGCTGGAACCTGGATGACGGGACGATCCACCGGTTCCGCGCCCATCAGACCGTGCTGGCGACCGGCGGCTACGGCCGTACGTACTTCTCCTGCACCTCGGCCCACACCTGCACCGGCGACGGCAACGCCATGGTGGCGCGGGCCGGCCTGCCGCTTCAGGACATGGAATTCGTGCAGTTCCACCCGACCGGCATCTACGGCGCCGGCGTGCTGATCACCGAAGGGGTGCGCGGCGAGGGCGGGTACCTGACGAATTCCGAGGGCGAGCGCTTCATGGAGCGCTATGCGCCGTCGGCCAAGGACCTGGCGTCGCGCGACGTGGTCAGCCGGTCGATGACAATCGAGATCCGCGAAGGCCGCGGCATCGGCGACGGGCAGGACCATATCCACCTGCATCTCGAGCACCTGCCGGCCGACGTCATCCATGAGAGGCTGCCGGGGATCGCCGAATCCTCGCGCGTCTTCGCCGGGGTCGACGTGACCCGCGAGCCGATCCCGGTGCTGCCCACCGTGCACTACAACATGGGCGGCATCCCGACCAATGTGCACACCGAGGTCGTCAGCCCCAGGGACGGCGATCCGGACGCGGTGGTTCCGGGACTGATGGCGATCGGCGAGGCGGCCTGCGTCTCGGTGCACGGCGCCAACCGGCTCGGCTCCAATTCGCTGCTCGACCTCGTCGTGTTCGGCCGCGCCGCCGCCAACCGCGCGGCGGAACTGGTCACGCCGGGATCGTCGCACAAGGATTTGCCGGCCGACGCCGGCGGCCAGGCGCTCGAGCGGCTCGACCGGGTCCGCCACGCCAAGCCGGATATCCGCACCGCCGATTTGCGCCTGGAGATGCAGCGCACCATGCAGAACAATTGCGCGGTGTTCCGCACCGGCGAGGTGCTGAAGGAAGGTGTCGACCTGTTGGCGCAGACCTGGACCAAGCGTCCGGGCATGGGCGTCGACGACAAATCGATGATCTGGAACAGCGATCTGGTCGAGACGCTGGAACTGGACAACCTGATGATCCAGGCCGTCGCCACCCTGCACGGCGCCGCCAACCGCGAGGAAAGCCGCGGCGCCCACGCGCGCGAGGATTTCTCCGACCGGGACGACGAAAACTGGATGAAGCACACGGTGATCTGGGTCGACGACAAGGGCAAGAGCCGCATCGACTATCGCCCGGTCCACCTGACGCCGATGACCAACGACGTACAGTCCTTCCCGCCCAAGGCGCGGGTGTATTGAGGGGGCGGCGGTAATTCCGACTACCGATCTCCCCCTGATCGTCATTCCCGCGAAGGCGGGAATCTCGGGCCACGGGCGATGAAGAGAAGCGGTTCTATGTGTATATCCTGGCCAGCCGGCCGCGAGGCGCGCTCTGCATCGGCGTCACGTCCGATATTGCTAGGCGGGTCTGGCAGCACAAAACGAAGGCGGTGAAAGGTCACAGCGCCCGGTACGGCATCGACGAGTTGGTCCATGTTGAGGTGTTTGGAGACGCAGAGAACGCCATTCGGCGCGAGAAAGCGATGAAGAAGTGGAACCGGGCCTGGAAGATGAGGCTCGTCGAACAGGACAATCCGGAATGGTGTGATTTGTATGACACCCTGCTGCACTAGTCATCGAGGTCCCCGCCTTCGCGGGGACGACGTTTTCATAATTTTCCGTCATTCCCGCGAAGGCGGGAATCTCGTTCCGTCGAGCGTCGCCCAGGAGGATGCTTGTCCATGGTAGAATTTGCCCTTCCCGCCAATTCGCGTATCCGGAAGGGGCGGGAGCACCCGGCGCCGGAAGATGCGGCGCGGGTCAGAAAATTCCAGGTCTATCGCTGGGATCCGGACGAGGGCGAGAATCCGCGGCTCGACAGCTATCGCATCGACCTCGACAAATGCGGGCCGATGGTGCTCGACGCCCTCATCCATATCAAGAACGACGTCGATGCCACGCTGACCTTCCGGCGCTCCTGCCGCGAGGGCATCTGCGGCTCCTGCGCGATGAGCATCGACGGCAACAACACGCTGGCCTGCCTGAAGCCGATCGACGAGGTGCGCGGTACGGTCAAGATCTACCCGCTGCCGCACCTGCCGGTGGTCAAGGATCTGGTGCCCGACCTGACCCATGTCTACGCGCAATACGCCGCGATCAAGCCGTGGCTTCAGAGCCAGACACCGGCGCCGCCGGATCGCGAGCGGCTGCAATCTGAGCCCGATCGACAAAGGCTCGACGGGCTCTACGAATGCATCCTGTGCTTCTGCTGCTCGACCTCGTGCCCGAGCTATTGGTGGAACGGCGATCGGTATCTGGGACCGGCGATCCTGCTGCAGGCTTATCGCTGGCTGGCGGACAGCCGCGACGAGATGGCCGGCGAGCGGCTCGACGCGCTGGAGGACCCGTTCCGCCTGTACCGTTGCCACACGATCATGAATTGCACCAAGACCTGCCCGAAGGGGCTGA
>JABDIP010000264.1 GCA_013003675.1 Inquilinus sp. | reverse complement strand
TCCGTCCCGGTGATCTGGACAAATGCGGGCACGCCATGCGGTCGCTGCAGAAATCCATGGCCTGGGACGAGGAGGTCTATGGCCTGGAATACGACCTCGACCGATTCATGATCGTCGCCGTGTCCGATTTCAACATGGGCGCGATGGAGAACAAGGGCCTGAACATCTTCAATTCCAAATACGTCCTGGCCAGCGCCGAGACCGCCACCGACAGCGACTACGACAACATCGAGGGCATCATCGCCCATGAGTATTTCCACAACTGGACCGGCAATCGGGTCACCTGCCGCGACTGGTTCCAGCTCTCGCTCAAGGAAGGGCTGACCGTCTTCCGCGATCAGCAGTTCTCCGCCGACATGGGCAGCGCCGCCGTCAAACGCATCCACGATGTCCGGCGATTGCGGGCAACCCAGTTCCCGGAGGATTCCGGCCCGACGGCCCACCCGGTGCGACCCGAAAGCTATATCGAGATCAACAACTTCTATACGCCCACCGTCTATGTGAAGGGCGCCGAGGTGGTGCGGATGATCCACACGCTGATCGGCGCGACGGCGTTCCGCGCCGGCACCGATTTGTACTTCGAGCGCCATGACGGCCAGGCGGTGACGATCGAGGATTTCGTCACGGCGATGGAGGATGCGAGCGGTATCGATTTGTCGCAGTTCCGGCGCTGGTACACCCAGGCCGGCACGCCGCAATTGACCGTCGACGAGGCCTATGTCCCCGAGGAGCGCGCCTATACCCTGACGGTCCGCCAAAAGACCCCGCCGACGCCGGGCCAGCCGGCAAAGCGGCCCCTGATGATGCCGCTCGCCGTCAGCCTGCTCGACGAGACCGGCAAGGACGTCCCAGCCACGCTGAACGGCGAACCGCAGAGCGGAACGCAAATCCTCACCATGACCGAAACGGAGCAGCGCTTTCGTTTCGAGGATGTACCGAGCCGGCCGATCCCGTCGCTGCTGCGCGGATTCTCAGCCCCGGTGAAGCTGGCGCCCCGGCCGCGCGATCAGCTGCGGTTCCTGTTCGCCCATGATGGCGACCCCTTCGCCCGATGGGAGGCGGGCCAACAACTGGCCAGTCAGTTGCTTTTGGAAATGGTCGCCGCGCACCAAAGCGGCGAGGCGCTTTCCCTGGATCCGGACTTCGTTGCCGCCTTTGGCAAGACCCTGGACGATCCGTCGCTCGACCAACCCTTTGTCGCCGAGGCGCTGTCCCTGCCGGGCGAGTCCTTCCTCGCCGACCAGATGGCGACCGTCGACGTTGACGCAATCCATATCGTTCGCGAAACGGCACGGCGGGAGATCGCCCTGCAGTTGGGCGATCGGCTGCGCGCCGTCTACTGCTCTCATCACGACGCCGGCCCCTACCGGCTCGACACCGAGGCGATGGGACGGCGGGCGCTGAAGAACCTCTGCCTCGCCTATCTGACCGCGCGGCCCGATGATGAGGACGCAATCGGCCTCGCCGCCGCGCAGTTCCAGCAGGGCGGCAATATGACCGACGTGCGCGCGGCGCTGGGCATGATGGCCGATATCGACCACCCGGCGCGGCAAGCCGCCTTCGACGCATTCTACGCGAAATGGCGGGCCGATCCGCTGATGCTCGATGTCTGGTTTTCGGTCCAGGCGCAATCCAGCCTGACCGACACGCCGGCGGCGGTCGGCAGACTGACCGAACATGCCGATTTCGATTGGCGCAATCCGAACCGGGTACGCTCGTTGATCGCCGCCTTTGCGACCGGCAACCCGTGCCGGTTCCACGCCGCCGACGGCGCCGGCTACCGGCTGTTGGCCGACGCCGTGCTGACCGTCGAGCGGCTGAACCCGCAGCTCGCCGCGCGCCTGCTGGTGCCACTCGGCCGCTGGCGGCGGCAGGACGAGAGACGCCAGCAATCGATGCGCCAGGCGTTGGAACGCATCCTGTCTGCCTCGGGCCTCTCCCGCGACGTTTACGAAATCGCCAGCAAAAGCTTGGCTTAATCAGTGGCGCGCGATATCAGCGTGCGCACATGGACACAGATCGCTAACAAGAAAAAAAGAGGAAACGACCCGATGCGGATGGGAAACACCTACGCGGCCACCATCATGCCGCCGGCCCTGGCGATACTCATCGCATTGCTGGCCGGCCCCGCCGCCGCCCAGACCAATACCTGCCAATACGCCTTCGACAATGAGTGCGACGAGCCGAGCATCGGGACCGGATTGTGCACGCGCGGCACCGATGCCGCAGACTGCCAGGCTTTCGCCAATGCCTGCCAATTCGCCTTCGACGGCGAATGCGACGAACCGGACATCGGCACCGGGCTCTGCACCGCCGGCAGCGATTCGACTGATTGCGCCGACAGCGCCAATAGCTGCCAATACGCCGATGACGGCGAATGCGACGAACCGGGCATCGGTACCGGGCTCTGCAATCGCGGCACCGACACCAATGATTGCGGAAGGCGTGTCGTGGCCGGCCCGAACAGCTGCCAATTCGCCTTCGACGGCGAATGCGACGAGACCGGAACCGGCACCGGCGTCTGCGACAGCGGCACCGACACCGCCGATTGCCGTCGTCGCGCCGCGGCCGGCGGCGGGCCGGACAGTTGCCAGTACGCGAACGATGGCGAATGCGATGAGCCCGGCGTGGGAACCGGTCTTTGCCTGGCGGGCACCGACACGGCGGATTGTCGCGGCATCTCGTCGCCGTCCAGCCTGGTCTTCCAGGTACAATCGCTGCTGCAGAGCCTCGGCTACAATCCGGGTGCCGTCGACGGCCAGATCGGGCCGCGGACCCGGATCGCGATCAGCAATTTCCAACGCGACTACAGCCTGCCGCAGACCGGCCAGGCCACGCAGGACCTATTGCAGGTGCTGCAGAACGTCTATTGATCGGATAGAGACCGGGAGAGAACGCGCCGCCGCCGCCCCGCCGCGGCGGCGGCACGCCTCGACCACGCTAGCGCAAGAGCGCGTGCGCGGTTTCGAACTCGAACGGCTCGAAGAAGCGGATCACCTCGTTCTCGCTAATAACGGCTTGCTCTTCCCGATCGGGTGCCTTGCCGATTTGCACGAAGCTGCCGCCCGGCAACGGGATCACCTGCCACTGCTTGCCTGAATGGGGACCGGCGAAGAACCGACCCTGCCGCAGTTCGCCGACAATCTGTTCCGCTTCGATTCTGGTCATTCCCACACACCGCCTAAACCTGGAGTTGCCGCGCATCCGCAATTTGGATCGTTGTTCGCGAGCGATTGAGGATTGGTTAACAATGCCCCGCGATCGCGAAAAAAAACCGGCTCGTCGTGGGCCGATGACGAGCGATTATTCGGGGCGGAGTTCCCTCAGAACCTGTCCACCGGCAGCTTCAGATAGGATACGCCGTTGCCCTCCGGCGGCGGCAGTTCGCCGGCCCGCATATTGACCTGGATGGACGGTAACAGCAGGCTGGGCATTGCCAGGGTCCGGTCGCGCTTGGTGCGCATCTTCACGAATGCCGCCTCTTCGATGCCGTCGCGGATGTGCGGATTGTTCGCGCGTTGCTCGGCGATCGTGGTCTCCCAAGCGAATTGGTCCCGTCCCGACGCCTTGTAGTCGTGACAGACGAAGAGCCGGGTTTCCGGCGGCAGCGCCAGTATCTTGCGGATCGATCGATAGAGGGTGGCCGGGTCCCCGCCCGGGAAATCGCAACGCGCGGTGCCGAAGTCGGGCATGAACAGGGTGTCGCCGACGAAGGCGGCATCGCCGACCAGATAGGTGACGCAGGCCGGCGTATGGCCGGGCGTGTGCATCACCGTCGCCTCCAGGCCACCGATGGCGAAGCGGTCGCCATCGGCGAACAGCCGATCGAATTGGCGGCCATCGGTGGCGAAGCCGGGCTCGGCATTGTAGATCGACTTGAACACGGCCTGGACATCGGCGATATGCGCGCCGATGCCGATCCGTCCGCCAAGCTGTTTCTTGAGATACGCCGCCGCGCTCAGATGGTCGGCGTGAACATGGGTCTCGAGAATCCAGTCGACCGTCAGGCCGCGCCCCCGAACATGGTCGACCACGGCATCGGCGGGTTCGGTCGAGCGGCGCCCCGATGCCGGATCGAAACCCATCACCGAATCGACGATGGCGCAATGCCCGGTCGCCGCGTCGGCCACGACATAGGAGGCGGTGAAAGTGGCCTCGTCGAAAAAGGCGGCAATCTCGGGCGTCGTCATGCTCGGCTTCGTTTTCCTCAAAGCCGTCTCACATCACCGCGCCGATCTGCCAGGGGATG
>JABDIP010000257.1 GCA_013003675.1 Inquilinus sp. | reverse complement strand
TCCAGATGGGCGACGATCGCCGCATGGTCGCCGCACGGCCCGGCCGGGTGCGCGGCGGCGGGCCCCGCGGCGATCGCCAGCAGCAGGCCGAGCAGCGCGATGATTCCCTGGTTGCTCATCACCGCAGCCCCCAGCCGGTGAAGATATCGGCGACAATGACGCACGCAGACCCCGGCGCGATGTCGACCACTTCCGTGCCCGACCGCGTCTTCGAATCGACCAGCACCGGCAGAGTGCCTCGGAGAGTCTCGAGCCCCTGGCTCCATCGGATCTGCCCGGCCTCCTTCGCTAGGTCGGCAACGAGCCGGGCCCGCTCGGCGCAACAGGTCTCCTGCGACGCGGTGATGTCCGGACGATGCAGAACAACTGCCGTAGCGTTCAAGCCGCGAGTTGCATATGCGCCGGCTGCATGCATAGTGTTTCACTCTCTCCTTCCGACCGATCAATGACGCGGCTCGACTCCACGGATGTCCTTGATATCGGCTCGAATGTCGGGCAGTTCGCGGGCATAAAATCGACGCAGTACTTGGATCGGCGCACTGATTGAAAGATCCTCTTTGATGAGAAACCTCGTTTCACGCTTCGCCGATAGCCTGTTCGTGCATCGCAAGAAATTCGATTTGATCGGGTCGAGCCTGAGTGACCAACGCGGCTACAAGGACCTGTGTTATGCCGCCGCAAATGATCCGAAGGTGTTCGCTACTTTCAGGAGGTCCGCAGCCTACAACGCGATCCTGGAACACGTGGATGCGGAGCAAGGAAAGCAATATTTGTCGATCATCAATGATCGATACCCGCACCTTCTCGACCACTTGGATCGGTTCAAGAGCAACGACCGGGACGGCGCGCCTCTACTAGTCGAGTATCCAGAGACCGGCGCCATTTCGCCGACGACATTGCGCTACATCAAGGTGCTCGGCGACCTTGAGCGTCTGTTCGGCAGCCTGTCGACGCTCCACATCGTCGAGATCGGCGCCGGATACGGTGGGCAGTGCAAGATCATCAACGACTATGAGAGGTTCGAGGCCTATACCATCATCGATCTTCCCGAAGCGCTGGCGCTCAGCCGGCGCTTCCTGGCGGCGCACGACATCGGCGCCCCCAAAGTTCGATTCGTCGCGGCCGAGGACTGCGGGACGGCGATCGCGGCGGACCTCGTGATCAGCAACTACGCCTTCACGGAGTGCAACCGGGCGGCGCAGACCGCCTATCTTCACAATATTTTGCTGCGAAGCCCGCGCGGCTACATGTCCTGCAACGTCGCCGGGCACGGTCGCCCAATGTCGCGCCGTGAGCTGCGCCGGGCGATCCCCGGAGCGGAGGAACTCCCCGAGGAGCCTCTAACCCACAAGCGCAACTACTTGCTTGTCTGGGGGACTCAACTGGCGGCCGCGATCAGGCAGAAACGCCGCGCGTGATTGTCAGCCCGACGCTGCCGTTGGTGAGAGTCCCCGCCGACGTGATGAGTTTGAGTCTGGTGAGTGCACCGGCAAGGGTCTTGTATCCGGAAAGGCTGGCGATATTCACGTCACCGGCATAGGAGTTCCCGCTAATCGCCCAATCATCAGATGTCAGCTCCTGGCGCTGAATGGTGACGACGCCGGAATATCGGCCACCTGCGGCGGCGCCGCGCTCAAGGAGTATGCCGCCCGACCAGGAGACGCCAGAGCCGATGGTCCACACCGCGCCGACGTAGCCCGTCGTCTCATAGGAAGTGGCGGTGCCGAGCTGGATTTGATGGAGAGCGGCGGCTGTCGAACCAATCTCGGTGAAGGAAATGTCAAGCCGCACAGCGTCGGACGGGATGTCGAGGAATTCCTTCTCTGTCCCGGATGTCGTAGCTTGCGCCGAGCGCGTCTCGATCACCGAAGCACGCGGCGCACTGCGACCCAATTCCTCCCAATGGTCGCCACGCCGCTGCAGAGTTATCGACTTGGCGGAGTCGTCCAGCGCGTAGTCGGTACCATTGTCGAGCACGATCTTACCCGCCCCGCTGGCGGTGTGCCTGACGATGACGGTTCGCGTGCCAACGGCCGCCCGCAACACCAGCACTCCTCGATCGGGAATATTGGTAGTTGCGATATCAGTCAGATCGTCGGTGGCCATGTCGGCCTCGGTGTCGACCGTGTGGTAGTTTCCGGTCGGCGTGATCGCGCCGGCGGCGATGGTCCGCTCGCTGCCCGGCCCGAGAGCCAGCGGGCCGTTGAGCAAGGTGTCGCCAGCCGACGTATTGTCGCCGATCAGCGTGTTGTCGCCCGCCAGCTTCGCCACCTCAGCATCGGACGCCGCGCCCAGTGTCGCCCGCGCCGTCGCCGCGTCGGCGTCGTCCAATAGGGTTTCGCCGAAGGCGCTCACCGGCCCCAGGCTGGCCGTCGTGCCGGCCGCCACGATCGGGCCGCCGTCCAGGTCGAAGGCGAGGAACCTGCCGGCCCGCTCGGTGTCGATCGGCAGCTCGAACGAGCCGGCATAGAGGTCCGCCTCGGGGATCGTGAAGGTGCGGTCCAGGCGTTCGACCTGTTGCTGATCGATCATCGATCTTTTGTCGAGATCGTCTTCCAGGGTCTCGGCCGGGAACGGGTCGTTCTCGACGTAGTCGGACTCTTGCGTGTTCGGCACGTTCCGGATGATGACCAGCTTCTCGCCCGCCGCCGGGGTGTAGTCGGTCGGCGCGGTGACCACGGTCAGGGTCCCGCCGGCCGGCACACCGGCCCCGCTCAGGCTGTATTGCGTGCCCTCGGCCCAGGCGACCTGGGCGCCGGCCGCGCCACGCAGGAACACCGCGACGTGGCTGTTCTCCAGAAAGCGAAACGGCACCGCGAACTGGACCGTTGTGTCGTTGCCGTTGTGAACCACTCGGGCGGTGGCCGTTGTCACTGTCATCTCGTCTCGCTCCCGTCCAACCATGCCGCGTGCCGCCACGAAGTGGCGCCGCGCCATGTCCATGTGGCATCGATCCTGCAGATCAAGGTCGGCCTGGATCGGAACGAACCGAGCCGTGACCCTTGATCCGATTCAAAAAGTCTGGAACTGAGTCGCGGTTGACGCCGATTCGATGTGAACCGGTCAGGCGCTAGATCAAGATCGCTTCAGATCGAATTGATCTGAAGCGTGAATCTTGATCTATTTCAACAAACTAGAGGCTGATTCACGGATTGCGCCGCTTCGGCGTAATCCGATCAGGCTCTAGCCGAGCCACTCCGCCGCGCCGCTCAACAGCCCGCCGACGAATACCGAGCGCCCCTGGCTGCGTTGCAGCTTGGCCTCGCTCATGGCGGCGGCCTCGCGCAGGCTGCCGCCGGCTTCGATCAGCCTGGCGTCGAGGGCGGCGTCGGCCGCGGTGTCGGCCAGGATGTCCAGCGCCGATCCCGAATCGCCGCGCACGCCGGCGGCGGCGAATTGAACCTGCTGGGTTCCGGCGACCTGCCGGGCGAAGCGCCGCTGACGCTCAAGCTCGACTCGGGTTCGTTCGCGTTCCCGCTCCGCCTGATAGGCCGCCAGCCGCGCGTTCTCGTTGCCGGCGGACAGGCCCGAAAGAGCGCCGACCACGGCTCCCGCCGCACTGATAATACTCCCAAGTCCCATCGCTCACTCGTTCGTCTGCAAGGTGAAGGTCGCCGTCAGCAGGGTCAGCGGCAAGGGCTGGTCCTGGCTGACGACCGGCTCGATCCGCCGGCCATAGCCGCGCGGGAACAACACCTTCTTGAAGCCGGTGAAGATCGGCGGCGGCAGATCCATCGGGTCGCCGCCGGCGCGAAACGGGATGACGTCCAGGGTCGTCTCCTCGGCGCCATAGCGCGCGCCCAGGGTCTCGTAGAATTCCAGGATCAGCTCGGCGATCCGCTTGGTCTTGCCCGCCGCCGGACCTGGCCCGCCGCCGGATTCCGGCGACAGCATGCGCACGGCCGAGACGTAGGGGAGGCCCGCCTGCACCTTGCCCGCCGGGCGGGTCAGGGCGATCTGCCCGCCGCTGACGGTCACGTCCGGATGCACGGCGCCATCGGCCAGGACCGAGACAGTCTCGCCTTCCAGGTGATCCAAGCCGGCAAACATCTGGGCCGGGTCGCCATTGTAGGTCAGCCCGCTATCGACAAAGAACGCCTCGTCCTGCGGGGTCTCGCCGGCGGCGAAGGGCTGCCCCAGATACTCGACATAGCGTCGCGTCTGGCCATCCACCGTGCGCGCGACCACAAGCCACAACTCGTCGGCGGCGTTGTCCGGCGTCGGGATCACCGCGATGCTCTCGACCTGCGCCGGCGCCGCACCCAGCAGCCCGCCCAGTCGGTGGCGGTGCCAGCCGATCACCTGCTGATCGCGCTGATAGGTCAGCCCCAACAGCGCGCCGTCGCCGCGGGCCGCCCAGACGATCGAGTCGGGCTCCTGCTGGTAGGCCAGATCGAACACGCGCCCGCGGGTGATGTGCTCGGCGACGATTCCGATGTCGTCGCTGACATAGCCGTTCACGTCGAAGTCGAAGAAGAAGTTGCGCAGCTTGCGGCCGGCGCGCTGCAGGTGCAGCAGCTGCTGGTCGATGCGCACCGGCCGGACATAGGGGTCGGAGCCGCGCGTGGTCTGCCGCTTCACCTGGATGTTGGTCGGTGTGACGGTCTGGTTGGCGCCGGCGCGGATCACGTATTCGCCGGTCGCGGTACCGACCACCAGCACGTCGCCGCCGGCCAGCCAATGGATCGCGTTCACCTGGTCGTCGGCGATCTGATAGGTGATGGCGTTGTCGTCATTCACCGTCCCGTCGAAATCGGACGGCGCGAACCTCTCCTGCTCCGGAGTCCCGGTCTTCGACATCCAGAAGCGATCCGGCTCGGTGTCGGTATTGGCGAAGACGAGGCGCTGCTCGAAGAACGCCACCGCCGCCGGCCAGCCGGTGGTGTCGGACCAGGCGCCGAGCCGCCACTTGCTGGTCGCGGTCGTGCCGGCGAACGGCTCGCGCACATTCACCGTAACCGTGCGCGCATCGGTCACCCCGTTGATGATGCCCCATCCCCAATCGGCGTCGGCGGCGGCGTTGTCCAACCGCACCAGCCGGCCATCGTCGGATTGGGCGCACACGTCGGCCGAGGCGGTCAGGGTCACCGAAGGACCGGAGACTGCGGCCGGGGTCAGCGTCGTTTCATCCTTGTTGGGATCCCGATACGGGCCGTCGACGAAATCCAGCACCTCCAGCACCCATTCGTTGACCGCCAGCCGGCGCAGCCGGCGCGGCGCCCAGTCCGGGTGCGCAAGATAGAGGGCGGTCGAGGTCTGGGCGAACTTGATCCGCTCCAGGTCGGCCTCGACATAGGGCGAATCGATCTCGTAGATCGGACTCGACAAACCCACATTGTCGATCTGCCATGTATCGTTCCCGGCATTCTCGAAGGTTACATAGACCGTCCGCGACACCGTGCTCTGGAACGTCAGCACGCGTCCGAGGCCGGCCGGCAGTATATCGTCGGCGATGTCATTGCCCCCCGAAACGCTGCCGACCTTCACCGTCACCGCGCCGTCGAAGACGTCGACGTTGATCGTGTAGGGCAGCACCGACACCGCCGCGAAGGACTGCTCGGCGCGGGCGGCGTTGCCGGGTCCGGCCCCGACCAGGTTCAGCCGGCCGTTCGCCGGGTCATGGGTCAGCGTGCCGGTGCCCTCGCTCGCATCCGTCCACGCCTCGATCCCCTCATCGAACCCGCCATTGGCGAAATCGCGGCCGTCGATCGCCGTGGAGTGGTCGGTATGGAAACGGATATAGCCGTTGCCGAATTGCAGCACATAGGCCAGGGTCGGCGACAGCTCCAGCGGGATCAGCCGGCTGAACCTGTCGGGGAACTTGACCGCATCGGCGAAATGGGTGCCGGGCCGCCGCGCCAGCCCGCCATGCGGCAGGACGACCATGTTCTCGATCGACGCCGCGCCGGCACCGTATTTCTCGATGTCGACCCGGCCGAACAGCCGCGGGCTGATCTCGCCGGCGGTGAAGTTGGTCTGGAGTTGGCTCGCATAGGGCATCGGTAACGACCTCGGTTGAGCGCTCGGCTATTTGCTATTGGCTGCCGGCCGCAGCCCGTCGATCGATCGCCGGCCGAGAGCCGACAGCTAACGGCTGGTGGCTGACAGCCAACCGCCGCGCATCGTCTAAGGCGCTGCCACCCGTGCCATCAGCCAGGTATCGGCGAACAGCTCGTCGCCGGAGCCCTCCTGGCCATCCACCCCGCGCGCCTCGATCAGCTTCTGGCGGTAGAGGTCCCACATGAGCTGGACCAGCGTCGTCGACTGGGTGATCGGATGGGCGAGGTCGGCCGCCAGCCGGGCGGCGATCGCCTCCACCAGCAGCGGGTCGAACTGGTTCGGGTCGGCGACCCGCGCGGTATAGAGGATGTTCAGCGGCGCCGAGGCGTCGGCCAGCAGCCGCCGCCCCTCGATCTTCCAGGCCGCCGACCGGTCCTCCAGCCGCAGCACGCGCAGACAGTCGCTCGGCAGCTGATAGCCCGCCCCCGGGCCCCAGGCCGGGGCCGGGTCGGTCACCGCCAGTTGCGCCCGTGCCGTGGCGCAGTTCCACGGGTGCGCCCGCAACACGGCGTCACGGATCGGGGCATAGCGCCGGTTGATCAGGCGCGCCGCCTTCACCGCGTCGGACAACGAGGTAATCGTGTCCTCGCCCAGATTGACCAGCGCGATGTTGCCGATCTCGACGACAGAAGTCATTGGCCGGGTCCCTTTGCGGTTGGCTGTTGGCTCTCGGCGTCGGCCGCCGGCCGTCAGCGGATCGGTGACGGCCAACGGCTAACGGCTAACACCCAAAGGCTAGTCGAGCATGTACTCGACATAGCCGGCGAAGGGCTGGGCTGCGGCCCAGGCTTCGCCGCCGACGGTGGCGACCAGTGTCTGCTTGTCGGCCAGCGCCTCGCCGAAATTCAGCGCCGCGGTATCGGCGACATCCGCCTCGCCGGCGGCGTCGACGCCGAGGTTGCTGGCATAGCGACTGGCCGCGCCGGCATAGCCGATGCTGACGGTCGCGGTACCGGCACCGCTCGACATCGCGCCAAACACCGTCCGCCCACCGAGGATTCGCGCATCCTTCGGCAGTTCGGCCAGGTTGATGGTGTCGTTCACCGCGAGCCCGCCGCCCGGGGTGGTGAAGCTCCAATAGGCCCGGCGCACCCGGCCGTGCCACTCGTTCGATTGCACCGCCTGCCGCGGCGCCGCGCGGAATCGCGCGTATTGATCGGAATCAAAGGCTGCCATCTGTCTCTCCGTGGTTTCGAGCTTTCAGCGGTCGGTCATGTGCTGACGACTGACCGCTGTCCGCTGAACGCTCATCGCTGTTTGCTGAAAACTGCTACGCCTCGGCGCAGAGCACCTCGACCACCTTGCCTTCCTCGACGCGCGTGGCGCCGAAGGTGCCCTTCACATAGACCTGGGTGGCGTGGCTCTTGTCGGCCCGCTCGCCGATCCGCGTCGCGATGTCGTTCCACACGCCGAGATGCAGGCCCGACTTCGCCCAGGCGATCAGCCGCCGATGGCCGCTGCCGTCGATGCCCAGACGCTCGGTATGGATGAAACTGAAGCCAAAGAACCCGGTGATCCGGCCCTCCACCAGCACCGGCTTGGTGTTGTAGTCCAGGCTGACTGCCTGGGTTTCGCTCAGCAGATCGTCGTGCTGGCGGGCGGTCATGGCGACGAACAACGGGTCGTTGTCGACGTCGACCTCGTTCGCCATCAGGATCTGCTTCGCCGCCCGCAGCTTCTCGACGGTCATGCCGCTATCGCCACTGCCGATATCCGCCGGCACCTGCTGGCCGGCGGTATCGAAGGGCGTCACCTGGGTGCCGTCCTCGCCGGTCTTGGCGTCGCCGAAGGCGGCCTGGACGATCTCGTCGTCGATCGCCCGGCCCAGCGCCATGGCGCCGTTCATGGCATAGGAGCTGGTCGGGTCGATCAGCATCTTCAACTTGTCCTGATCGTCGACCAGGTCGGCCCATTCATAGTCGGTCGGGAACACCCAGCGGGCATCGTGCGGGGTGCTGATCAGCGGCGTGTCGGCGTGCCTCGTGGTGCGCTTCTGCGCCGTGACCGGGCCGATCTGCTCGACCGCCTTGCCGGCCTTGCCGGTATAGCTGTCGGACATCACCGCCCGGCGCAGCTTGCTGCCGCGCTGTTGCAGCAGCATCTCGACGTTCGTCTTGTATTGCTGGACGAAGGCCGTGGAGACCTCAAAAGACATGGTTTTCACTCCGAGAGTTGGATCGCTTCTGGTCCTCGGAGGCGTTACCCCGCCGAAGCGCCGAAAGGCGCGAAGGAGGGACGCTCGTCCTGGCGATGACGGTCGCCTCTACCGGCCCGACTTGCGGGCGTGCACCAGGCTCTCCGAAGCCTTGGGCGAAGGAGAGTTGTCCGGAATTCTCGTGTCGTCGGCCGGGCCCTCAGCGCGGCTCCGGCCAAGCGGCCTCGGCCAGTCGGCGCATGCGGTCGACGGCGGCGCGGTGGCCGGCGTGGTCGCGGCTGAAATAGGCGTCCATGAAACCCTGGTCGAGCTTGAGTCGGTCGAGCTCGCCGAGCGCCTCGGCGGCGGCGCTCGGAAAGCCGCCGCCGCCACCGACGACCCGGTCCTCCGCCAGCATCTCGCCCAGACTGGCCAGTCCCTGCATCAGTCGCAGCCCGGTGTCGCCGGCCAGCAGGCCGGAGCGCGCCAGGTCAGCGGCGTCGAGTCCGATGAAGCGGGCCGCCTCGCCGGCCAGCCGGTCGCGCTCGCCAAAGCCGGCGCCCCATTGCTCGCGCAGTGCCCGCCCCGCCTCGGCAACGCCGTCCTTCAGCGCGCTCAGCCGGTCGGCACTGCCGCGCGCCGCGCCCTCATAGTGGCGATCGCGCAGGGTTGCCGCCTGTTCGCGGTTGAGGCCCAGCTCGTGGGCCAGCCCCGCCAACGCCGCATCATCTTCCGGGTCGGCTCCCTCGCGCTCGTCGAAGCCATAGCCGTCAGGGTCCTCCGGCCGGCCCAGCCGGTCGTAGATCCGCTCCCACTCGTCGGCCCCGGCATCCTCCCCCGGCACCGTCAGCAGTGCCGCCGGGTCGCGCCCGATATGCCGCTCGGCATGACGATAGGAGGCGACCACGTCGGCCGGCGACTGCCATCCCTTGGCCGCCACCAGCGCCGCCTGATCGGCGTCCAGGCCGCCGGTCCAGCCCGCCGCGGTCGGCTCGGCCGGGGCGGCCTCCGCTTCGCCGGCGAATTCGACGGTCGCGTCATTCATTGCCATCGCCCTCCAGGCTCTGTCGGATCAGCTCGTCTTCGCGCACCCGCAGCGTGTGCAGCACGTCCAGCACCACGGCGCGGCGCCCCTCGTTGAAGGCGCTCTCATGGCTGTCGCCGACCGCCTGGGTCGAACGCAGCACGAAATGCCGCCGCATCAGGTCGCGCAGCACCCGGCCGCCGGCCTCGCCGCGGAACACGCGGGCATAGTCCTGCCGCCGCCGAACCCGGTCGAGCATCGGCATACCTCATCGATAGCGAAGGGGAACCCTGAAACGCGAAACGGCGACCCGTCCCGGCCGCCGCATTCATCCAATATAGGAAAATATGTACATCATGCGCGGGCCGATGTCAAGGCCGCGAAACCTGACCGCTCGGTAAACGCGCTCAGCTCGTCTAAGCCCCGAATTCATGGATGAACAGCAGCCATACAACAGAAACCGGGATGCCGAATGCGTTGAGAACGAGAATTCGGTGTCGCCGCGTGAATTGATCGAAATGCCTGGAAATGAAACTTGGCGGCGACACGATAAGGATCATCAAAAACGGGATCCAGTGCAAAAGATACCAAGGGAAGTCGCTCGGAAACATAAACACTTCGACATAGACAAGCATAAGGAATATCCGAAGGCACTCTCCCGCCGTCGCCAATGTGACCTGAACACCCGTTTCCCGGAGACCATCGCGTCCCGCTTCGATCCTCTACCGCATTGCCGGAACTATTGATCGACGAATGAAGGCGATCATCTACGCGCTCCTTCCCGTGGGCCACTGCCCCTACTCTAATGAGGTATGGATTCGGCCGCACGGCCGCAACTGGCGTTCGAATGGGAATGACGTCCCAGCCCTATCGAAGACGCGGCGCCGGCGGCCAGGGGCTTGGGTGGCGCTGCGGCGCGTTTCGGTTGCCGGACTAGCCGCTCCATTTCGTCCGGGGGTACCCGTCGCTCGCGGGCCGATCATACGGCTGACCCCCCGCCTCGCTCCGCTCCTTCCGCCCCTGTAGCACGGCGTAGGCAATCAGAAAGACGAATGGGAAGAGTGGCGCCGATATCAAGGCCACAAGGATGACTAGGAATATGATGGCTTGCGCGATCACGATGGGATCGACGCCACAATCGACTGGGCCGGCACCATTGAAGAGGCGCTCGACACAGAACTCCAAGAACAAGTCCAGCCGGTAATCCGCCGCGACGACCAGGAAGCTGACCGGAGCCGAGACCGGCAGGGTTGCCAGGAACGAGATCAGGCATGATTTGGGCAGTGGTTTCATCGCTTTCCGCACGCCCTTCTTCGGCGATCCGCCTGTCTTAACAATGCGTGGTCGGTGACCAACATCCTCAATCGGCATTTGAAACATTCTCAGGTCGAAATCCGGCAACTTAATGATGCCCAACAAGGAATACGGGCACCATTCCATCAAGCTTCGGGTGCGGTTCTGCGTTCGCAAAGTCCGTTGCCGGGCCGGACCGGTCGCTTTTCAGCTCGGGTGCGAAACGAGCGATCTCATGGGCCCGAGAATGCTCTGCGATAATATGAGCGGGCAGGCCCCGGAGAAGACCAAGGTCGGCTGTCATAGACGGCCTCCACCCTGGCGCCGAAGTCGCTGACCAGTTCGCGTCCCGTAAAGTTCCAGATCGAGGCTACGTTCGACGGGTTTGGATCGTCGACGCGATCGATGATGCGATGAAGGAGTGTGACGCCGGCACGGATGTTCTGCGCCGGATCGACAAAATCGATGGGATCGCTGCTCAGCCGCTCCCAGGGCTCGGGGCGAATATTCATCGGCAGGATCGATCGCGTACGCCCAAGTCTGTCTCCCAGTCGTTCAAGCTGATTCCAACGGGAGTTCTCCACATAGATGATCGCCCTGACGAGATCGGCATCCACGCCCTGGCGAGCCGCCTCACGGTCGATAAAGTGGCCATAGTGCGCTACTGCGGATAGGCCGTCATGTGCGGACTCATTGAACTTTGCCTGCGGGTCGGCCCTGGGATTGTCGCTGATCTCGAACAGCGCCGGGGCATCGTCCAAGATCGCCTCGATTCGATCGACCTCCATATTGATCACGGGCCGGTCGCCGGTCCCGACCCCGTGTCCAACGGCCGCGTTGGGCCCCCCCTGAGCGGGGCGATCCGTACTTTGAAGCGCGGTTCTGGGTTGCCTGGCCGGTTTGCGGTCCGCCGCCTCAGCGTCGAATCCGTCGCTGCGCCCTGATCGTCGGAAAGCGTCGCGAGCAGCCCACCCGCGATCTTCGGCCCTAGGTCCCATCGACTGTTCGGACGTTGATGGACCAGGCTGCGGAAACGCCGCCTCGTGCAAACGGCTCCAGCGCTCGACCGCTTTCTTGTGGCCACGGTGATCGCGATCCTGCAGCGCCGCCATGAAGGGCTTGTTCGCCATGGCGGCGGCAATCCTCTTCCGCGCGGATGCCGCGGCTGGATGAAGCGTGGTTTGATTCATGGTTCATCTCGATGGATCGGTTTTACGATAGCGCCGAATTCTGCTTCTCGGTCTTGCTGAATGACATCATGGGACGGCTCCGATACGGCCGATCATCGACGACTGGCGACACAACGCCCGCCCGCCAGCCCCCTACGCCGAAGAGTTCGCCGTCCAGCGCCGCATGATCGCGTTGTATCCGACCATGCACAGGATGATCGCGGCGGACGGCAGCAACACCACGAAGAAGCACACGCCCGCATAGACCAGGATGAAATCGACCGCGATCCGAGGGTAATCGAACGGGCAATCGGGGCCAGGAAAAGGGTCCGGATTGATGCAGTATTCACCGCCGGGGTTCTTCCAGAGTTCACCGAGCAGGCCATGGAAGAGCCCGAGCAGTTGGTGACTGCCATTACCCCCGCATAAATCGCAACACCCCGCCTCTGGGTCCGGCTCAACGACACCGAATTCCATGCCTTCATCGCTTCAACCTGCATTTCAACCGAAGTGACCCGTCAGGTGACCCGCCGCTTTGGCCCGCCTATTTGTTTGCCGCCTCGGACTGGCACTCGGCGATCACCTGCGGGTCGGCTGAATAGTCGATCAGCTCTTCGATCTTGAACAAGCCCAGCCAATAGTCGCCGGTGTCGTACTCGGCATCGAGCCTGCCGCGGACAACGACGTAGAGGGGATCAAAATGCGCGGCGACAGACGAATCGTAGGCGGCATGAAGGTCCTCCGACGCTTTGCCGGCCCCATCGAGCCACATTGGCTGGCCGCTCGAGCAGGGTGTCAGGGTGTTAGTGGCGTGGCCGAAGACGTAGATGCCGCGCAGATCAACCTCCTGCCACACGCGCTCCCCGGCTGTCGCCGCCGAGGCGATGATGCAGACGATCGCAGCGTATGCGCATAGCATTTTCATCATCGCCTCGCATTTACGTGCACGTGATTTCGGTGTTGCTCGATCAAAACTTGGTCCGTCACCGGATCGACCCCTCCCGTCGGATCGACGTTGACGTTGTACACCGGACCTAGCACCTGATTGACGCCCGGCATGGACATTAACTCGCGCTGCAGCCTTTCGGCATTCGCCCTGTTCCTCGGATCGTCGACCCGCATGCCGTCGATGCGGTTGATGTCAACCGCGCGCCCCTCACTGTGCGGTGCGCTATTGGAGCGTCGTGTACTGTTCACGTTCACGTTGAGCCCCAACCTCAGTGCGGCCGCCTCTACCGCCGCCGCAAGCTCTTCACGAACCGGCATATCCCTATTAGGGTCGCCCGCCACGTCGTTGTGAAACGTGATGATCGGTCCCTGAGGACCTCCAGGGTAGGGATCGATGTGTCGGAATTGCGGTCCTGCTCCCGTTGCGGTGGTGGCTCGCCCGGTCGATTGCGCAGCCAACGGTCCCAACAGGCCCTTCGCCATTGCCGACCGGGGAATTGCAGCACCCTGGCTATCGCCCACCAACTGTACGGTCGCCGTTTGTTGGGTCTGGGGAAAGGCGGCCCCGTGAAGACGGCTCCATTGGTCGACGGCGTCCTTGTGCCCGCGGTGGTCGCGGTCTTGCAGCACCGCCATGAAACGCTTGTTCGACTTGGCGGCGTCGATCTTCTGCCGCGCCGAATCCATGTCCAGGCCATGGCCGTTGGTTCTTCTTCTCATGGATTACCTCGCATCCTGATAGAGACGCATCACGCGGCGACTCCTTGAGCCGGAACGCTGTTGGCTGTCGGTTAATGGCAAAGACTACCTGCCGACGGCCGCCCTACCGCCCCGCCGCGCCCGCCGCCTGGGCCAAGTCCTTCGCCACCCCGGCGACCGCCTGGCCCTCGGCCACCTCCGCCTCGCGCGCCGCCGCCGAGGCCTGCTCCTCGCGCAGCGCGGCCATCTGTTCGGGGCCGCGCAGCAGATCCATCGGCGCGTTGTAGATGTCGGCGATCTCGCGCACCGCGGCCTCGGCGTCGACGATGCCCGGCAGGGCCCGGTCGAAGGCGGACAGCCGCTCCACCCCCTCGATCACCCGGGCCATGCTCTCCACCGCGACCGCCTTCTGCGCCTGGCCGATCGGCGTCACGTAGTCGACCGCCAGCTCGCCCTGCATCAGCTCCGGCGGCGGCAGCGGCAGCGGCCCGTCCTCGCCCGCGGCCCAGAACGGCGCCGAACGGCGCTCCAGGATCTTCAGCGTCCGCTCGATCAGCGGGCCCTGGAACTCGGTCTGCATCCGGCTGACCACCGGGCCGAGCAGGCGCAGCCGCTCCTCGCGCCGCTGCAGCACCTCGGTCGCCGTCATCTGCGGCCCGTCGCGCAGGGTCAGCCAGTCGACGTGGAAGCCGCGCACCACCGATTGCTGCACCGCCTGGATCAGCTCGAGGCCGATATCCGGCCGGCCGCCGGTCAGCAGCGGCTTGATCGCGTCCGGTCCGCGCTGGGCCAGCGCGTCGTAGTAGTTGATGCCCCCCGGCACGGTGCGGATCGGGTTGAGGAAGCCGTCCGACGGCGCCAGCAGCGGCGGGTCGACCATCTTCTGCGCGCCGACGATCACCGTGCGGGTCATCGCGTTGACCATCTTGATGTCCGGCAGCACCGTCATCGCCGGCGACCGGCCGTAGCGCTCGCCGGTCAGCTTCGACCAGCGCGGCACCAGATAGGGGAACTCGTCGAAGCCGCCCTCGGAGATCATCTCCCGCGGCTCCAGGCTCAGATACAGGCTGGCCCAGGGCTTGTTGCGCGCCAGCGCCGCCCCCGGACCTCCCACGCGCCTCTCCGCCGGCCCGGCCTCCCCGCGCGGGAACACCGCGTGCAGGAAAGTGAAGCGCCGTTCCGGCTGACCCTCCATGGCGCCGGCGATCGCGGCCGGAGTGCGGGCTCCGAAGAACTGCGCCGCCTGCCGCGCGGTGAACTGGAACTGGCGATACAGGGTATCGACCCTTCCCGTCGCGCTCTCGGCGATATGGCACTCGCCCAGATGCCGGGTCTGGAAGCGCAACCCGTCCGGCCCCTGATCGTCGACCAGCATCACCGCGGTGCCGAACGCCGCCAGATCCAGATACAGCTCATGGGCCTGGGCGGAGAAATTGGCCTGGGGCCCGTTGAACAGCGCATACAGCCGGTCCGACGCCGCCTCCAGCCAGCGCTTGACGTCATCGCGCTGGTTCAGCGCGTCATCCTCGGCCTTCAGCATGAACCAGCGCACCGCCGGCCCGGTCAGCATGCCGTGCAGGCCGGAGGCGAGTTGCTCCAGCGCCCAGGGCGCGGTGCCATCGAAGATCTTCACGGTCCGCTTCGCCCCCCCGGCCTGCCCGCTCGACAGCCCGGCCGGATGCCCGACAAACTCCCCACGCCGGGGCAGCACATAGTCGGAGATCTCCTGCCAATGCTGCTCCCAAACACCGCGCTCGCCGCGCACCTGCTCGAAGCGGCGGATGATTTCCTGTGCGTCCATGTAATTTCCCCTTGATGCGGCGACCGCGCCCGCTCACCACGCGAATGGGTGCGCGACAACCCGTGACTCAACCCGAGGTCGCTGGTATGTTTTCCTAATGTTCAGTCGGTTCGTTGGATCTTTGATTGTCTCGGCGCTGGTGTTCGCCGTCGCCATCTTTGTGTGGCGTTCAGGAGAGGAGCTGTGGAACAGCCGCTTTCCGGCGGAAAAGGGCTATGCTCTCTATCGGGCGGACGACCATCTGAGCGCCCACCCAATCCTCCGTCACTACGCAACATGGGGCGACCCCCGGCGCAGACCTATCTCAGCGAGCAGTACCGCCACGGCAATGGCACATTTCAATCGAGTTGGCTTGCCAGTGTTTGGATGGAACGGGCGGCCGACCAAAACTATCCGGATGCCCTCGCCCTATTGGGAATCCGATACCATTTCGGTTATAGCGTGGAAAAGAACCTACTTCAGGCACGCGACTACTATCGTGCTGCAGCAGATGTCGGTCACCCAGAAGGATTCGCTGGGTTGGCCTACTTGCATGTATTTGATGAAGTCGAATACCGAATGGACCTTGAGCGCGAGGCTATACTTTCCGGAACGCCACCTCCGAAGGCCAATTACGGCAACAACTGGCGCAGTGAGATGGCGGAGTACAACAGACTAGGTGAATTACATGACGCAGTAGATGAGGCCTTTGCCCGCCAAGGCCAAGAGCTGCTCGATCAGGCAATCGCCGGTGGCAGCGTTTGGGCCCAATCCACCTACTGTCACGGGCAAGTCCCGTCCATCCTCAACCCGGACTTCTCCACGATCGACCCGGAGACACTACGCCATTGCGTGGAAGGTGGCCTTGGGGGCTATCGGGGATCCCTCGCCCGTGCGGTTTCTCTGCTGAGCCACACCGATTCACCATTTCGCGACCTGGCGCAAGCGTACGAGTATGTCATCATTAGCATCAACTGGTGGCCGACCGATTTGAGTAATCCGGAAAAAGATTCACTTGCGGTATTTATTAGTGCCGTGATGAAAGCTTCTCCCTTGTCAGATGAACTAAGGTCCAGTTGGAATTCTATTTACAACTTGACAGAACAAATTCATCTGTATTGTAGGGATTTGCTGTGGGACATCAACCTCCGGGCACGCAAGATTGAGGTAAACCCAGCGGCGGAACTCGCTCAACCGACGCTCGTGTCCGCTGATTGCAGATTGTCTATCAATGAAGAGATCGTGCTGCACGCCGAAAATGACGCGAGAGCGTTTTTCGCAGAATACCCACAACGTCCGAACCGGCTATCCTGGGTTCAATGACCGACCGGGTGTCGGCGCCACGATAAATGCCGGGCTGCAGACCCCAAAATTACCAGTTTATTCATCCGCCTTTGCAGGAGCAGAACTCGTTTGTCCGGGCATGTCCGAGGTCCCCTCAGAATCCTTGGCGATATTCCAGACTATTTCGAAATTTTTTCTGAACATCTCATCGTTGTACCGCCGCACCAGTTCCACAGAAAGGAGATAGTCGCTGTGCTCCTGATTGTTGTTGTCGATCTTGTCATAGAGTCCTTTGCCGCTTCTCGCGATTCCAGCACCGGTAAGTATCGCTGACCACGGCCCAGGGGGCTTGCTTACTGTCGTTCGGACTATCGTTGCGACGGCAAACCCTGCAGATACTGCAAAGTCCGTATCCAAAAGATCCCCCGGAACGCCTCTCGGCCACATGGAAAGATCTGGAAATACCAGGTCGGATCTAGCCATGAATGACAGCGCCAGATCTTCATCGGTCATGTATGGCGAGTATCGTCCATGCACGTCACCCAATCCGCCTGGATCGACCACCAACTCGCCACCCGGCACTTTCGCAATGGTGCCTGGCTCAACTGCCATTGCCTGGGCCGCTTCAAGCAGGCGATCCGCAAGCTCCGGACTATACGGGGGCACAACTTGCCTGATGAACTGCTCGTAGGCACGTGCCTGTTCCCGACTTGCGCGCGGCAGGCGGCTCATATGGAGGACGATCTCCTCGGAGATTTCCGCCGGCATGGCAATTTCGGCGTCTGCTCCTATGCTGAACTCGAACCTTTGTTCGGCGGCAATGCCCCTCAGTCTGTCGTCGGACGGCGAGGGCGACCCTATGTCGATCGGCGCTGTGGCGTAATACCGTTGAACCGCGAATTCCAAGTAAGCGGACCTCGCATCATCGGAAATGTGCTCGAATACTGAATTGCCCTCTTCAACCGTGCGCAGAATAGCTGTTGCGGCAAAGTTGCGGCGCATTGGGTCTTGACCGGACAGAGCGTCATTCAAGAATTCGATATTCACATCGCCGTCTTGCAGATCACCGGAGGCCCAATCCAGATTAAGCCCCAGCAATTCCTCTCGAAATCGTCGTGCCCGCTGCTGAGGGTTCATATCCGCCACCAACCGGGTGAATTCGGATTCGAGCGCTGAGCCGGCGGAAGGACGATCCACGCTCGCGGCATCGGCCCGTCCCGGTTCGCCATTTCCCGCCCCCCCTCTGACGATACC
>JABDIP010000239.1 GCA_013003675.1 Inquilinus sp. | reverse complement strand
GTCGACCAGCGCGCGCCCTATCTGTCGATCGGCGCCACCGCCTACGGCAAGCCGATCCTCGACCGGGCGTTGACCTACGACACGGCGATGCGCCACGCGCTCAAACTCGCCTATCTGTCGTTCGATTCGACGCGGTTCAGCTCCACCGATGTTGGCTTCCCGATCGACCTCATCACCTATGCCGGCGCCGATCGTCATTGGCGCGAGCAGCAATTCGACTATGACGATCTGGTCGAGCAGCGGCAGTGGTGGAACAAGAACATCACCGCGCTGGCCGAGCGCATGCCGGACGGACCCTGGGTCAAGGATCTGCTGCCCGACACCGGCCAGCGCCTCTCCGTCGTCAAGGACGAGAACCGGTAGGGTCCCGACCGCCTAGTCGAACGTGTTCAGACCAACCAGCCCGTCGGCGCCGATCTCTACCTCGAAGCAGATCGGGTTGTCCGGCGTGCCGCCGCGCACCCGCGCGCAGCGCGCCTCGAATCGGGCCAGGCCCGGCTCCGGCAGCCGCGGATAGGCGACGCCGGTGCGGTCGCGGGCGGCGAGAAACTCGGCAAAGCGGATGCGCTCGAAGCGCGCCGAGGGATAGTCATAGCCGGTCAGGAAGAACCGGCCCTCGTGGCAGCCGCCGACCACCCAGTAGTAGCCCCGCGAATTGAGGCGCAGGCCGACCGGCGGCGGCTCGAACGCGCCACTCGCCCGCAGCAATGCCCGGAACTGCTCGAATTCCGCGGCATCGAGCCGCGCCCGCGCCCGCACCGGAACGCCGATCTCGGCGACCGGCGTGTCGCGTGCCAGGGTCAGCCCGCGGTCGACCACCTGGTCGATCACCGCGCCGTCGCGGGTGTCCCAGACGTCGTAGCCGCGCGCCTGCTTGACGAAATCGGCGTTGTAGACCAGCCGGTAGCGCGTCGGCGTACGCGGCCCGCAGGCGGCGCGGATATCCTCGGCGCCGAGATAGCTGAACCAGGTCAGTCGCTGCGAGACCAGATTGCCGGCCGGCTGCCGATAGGTACAGGCGGTCGCGACCAGCGCGGCGGCCGCCAGGGCCGCCAGTCGCGGCATCGTGTTCATCCTCGTCTCCGTCGCTACGGTCCGGACGCGGCCACTACGGCCGGTTGCAGCAGAAGCACCCGGCGGACCGGATTACTACGAAACGGTTCTTCGAAGCCTCAAAAAACGGCACGTTAACGAACTATTGACCAATTTAGACTGGCTTTCTTACCCGGTTTTGCGGCTTAATCTCGATTCGACAAAAAGAACGTGCCCCCGTGGCACGGAGTATCGGACACATGGACAGGTTGCAACGCGCGCAGTTCGGAGTCTGGATGAGGTACCGCTGGCCCCGGTCCGACCGCCCGATACGCCGATCGGGTCTCGTTCTCGCAGCCCTGTCGGCGCTGTTGCTGATCGCCCTGTCCACGGCGCCGGCGACCGCGAATTCGCGATACGCCGCCATCGTCATCGATGCCGATACCGGCGAGGTCCTCCATGAGGAGAACGCCGACCGGCGGCGCTACCCGGCGTCGCTGACCAAGATGATGACCCTATATATGACCTTCAAGGCGTTGGATGAGGGAACGCTCAGCCCCGACCAGCGGATCACCGTTTCCCGCAAGGCGGCCGGCCAGGCGCCGTCGCGGCTCGGCCTGCCGGCCGGCTCGACGATCCGGGTCGACAACGCCATCCTGGCGCTGGTCACCAAATCGGCGAACGACATCGCGACCGCGCTGGCCGAGGCGCTCGGCGGGACGGAATTCCGCTTCGCCCTGAAGATGACCGAGGAGGCGCGCCGCCTCGGGATGCGCAACACGCGCTTCCGCAACGCGTCGGGCCTGCCGCATCGCGAGCAGGTCAGCACCGCGCGCGACATGGCGCTGCTCTCCCGGGCACTGATCCGCGACTTCCCGCAGTATTACGGCTATTTCGCCCATGAACGCTGGACCTTCCGCGGCCGCACCTACCGCAACCACAATGAGTTGCTCGACAGCTACGACGGCATGGATGGGTTGAAGACCGGCTATATCCGTGCCTCGGGGTACAACCTCGCCGCCTCGGCCAAGCGCGGCCGACTGCGTCTGGTCGCCGTGGTCTTCGGCGGCCGCACCTCCAACAGCCGCAACCGAGCGGTCCAGCAACTGATGGACGAGGCCTATGCCTCGGCCCGCGGCCGCTATTTGGTCGCCCATGGCGGTGCCGAACTCTATCCGCCGCTGCCGCCGCCGCGTCCGACCCTGGACGCCGACGGTACCCTGGTCGCCACGGCGGTGCCGCTACCGCCGCGCCGTCCCCAGCCTGAGCCTGCCGAGGCCTCGGTCCAGCTGGCCAGCGCCGCCGAGGTGGCGCTCGAAACGGCCCCCGCGCGAGCAGCGGCCTCCGGCTTGGCGGAGCGGGTGAGCAATGTCGAGCTTTCGGCTCTGTCGGATATCGGCAGCCGCCCGGGCTTGCCCTCGAAGGTCTGGGGTATCCAGGTCGGCGCCTTCTTCGACGCCGCCACCAGCCAGCGCGCCATCGACACCGCCAAGAACCGGGTGCCCGATCTGCTGACCGCCGCCCCGCGCACCGTGACGCCGATCGAGACCGAGCGTGGCCGGATGTTCCGGGCCCGAATCCTCGGGCTCGACGCCGCCACCGCCCGCGCGGCCTGCGACCGCCTGCAGAATGCCGGCGGCGACTGCCTCACGATATCGCCCGACTCCGATTTCTGACGACGGCCGGAACCGGCGGCCATCATGGCCGGCGAAGAAACCCCAATCGTCCGATACGGCGACCCCTCACGCCAGCCGGTCGGCCAGCCGTGCCCCGCGCGAGGCCATGAAGTAGAGGCCCAGATGGTGGGTCAGATCCTGCGGGTGCGCCGCCGTCGCGGGCAGCCCCAGGCTTTCCGCCGCCGTCCGCGGCAGATCGTAGGTCGAGCATCCCGGCTCGTAGACGACGATGTCCTCCAGCGTCGGCATCATGCCGTGATTGCGCGCGGACAACAGCGTCAAAACGAAATCCATCACGCAGATATCGGTGCAGATGCCAACCGTCAGCACCGCCTCCAGCCGATTGTCGTTGACCCAGTCGACGACCCGGTTGCGGCCGCCGTCGATCGCCCCGACGAAACCATTGATGCAATCCTTGCGGATCAGCGTCGCCGCCGCCTCGGCTTCGAGCCATTGCAGCGCCGGCACCAGCAACTCTTCGCCGGTGCCCTTCTCGCAATGCGGCGGGTAGGGCGGCTCGGGCTTGCCCGGCTCGTGGGTGTCGAGGAAGGCGAGGATCGGCCATTCCTGCTTCTGGAAGCGGCGGCCGACGGCGACCGTCTCCCCCACCATCCGCGCCACCTGGGCATTCGGTACCGGCGGCGCCAGATTGCCGGCGCCGACGGTGGCGAAGCCGTTCACCTCGTCGACGACGACGAGGCCGGTCGGCCGCGCGCCTGGGTCGAATTCGGCCATCGCCAGCGGCATTGCCGCCGCCACCTGGCCCAGCAAAGGGTCGGTCACCGCATTGTCCGGCATGCTTTTCCCTCTTCGTGCCCGTCATTGCGAGGAGCGACAGCGACGAAGCAATCCAGGCCGCCCTGGATTGCTGCGCCTGTGGCTCGCAATGACGCTCCTGTGTTGGCCGGTCGCCCTCCGGCTCTACCCATCGGCCCTAGAGCGGGATGATTTGAAGTCGATTCGACTTCAAATCTGAATCCCACTCTACTCAAATGTCTTAGAGGACGATTCAGAGATTAGGTCATTTGACCTAATCTCATCGTGCTCTAGTGCCCGCCGCCGCCGGCGAAGCTGGGGCCGGCGAGACCCGAGGCTTCGAGCTGGCCGACCAGCTGCGCCTTCAGTCGCTCCAGCCCGTCCGCCGTCTGGCTCTCGGCGCGGGCAACCAACACGTCCTGGGTGTTGGAGGCGCGCAGCAGCCACCAGCCGTCGGCGGTCTTCACCCGCACCCCGTCGATGGCGTTCACCTCGGTCTCGGGGCCGGCCGCCGCCTGCATGCGGTCGCGCACCTCGTCGACGACGGCGAATTTGCGCGCCTCGTCGACCTGGAAGCGCACCTCCGGCGTGTTCATCACCTCCGGCAGCCGGTCGCGCAGGGCCGATAGCGGACCCTTTCGGCTGACCAGCCCGATCAGCCGGATGCCGCAATAGGGCGCGTCGTCATAGCCGTAGTAGCGGTCGGCGAAGAAGATGTGGCCCGACATCTCGCCGGCCAGCGGCGCCCCGGTCTCCTTCATCTTCGCCTTCAGCAGCGAATGTCCGGTCTTCCACATCAGCGGCTTGCCGCCGAGCCGGGCGATCTCGTCGAACAGGGTCTGGCTCGCCTTGACGTCGGCGATAACGGTGGCGCCGGGGAATTTCTCCAGCACGTCGCCGGCATAGATGGCGACCAGCTGGTCGCCCCAGACGATCCGACCCTTCTCGTCTATGGCGCCGATGCGGTCGCCGTCGCCGTCGAAGGCGATGCCCAGATCGCAGCCGTTCTCGGCCACCGCCTTCTGCAGATCGACCAGATTCTCCGGCACCGTCGGGTCGGGGTGATGGTTGGGGAAGGTCCCGTCGATATCGGCGTAGAGCAGGATGTGCCGGCCGGGCAGCCGCGCCGTCATCCGCTGCAGGATATCGCCGGCCGCGCCGTTGCCGGCATCCCAGGCGACCGTCAACTCCCTGGTGCCGTCGTAGTCGGCGACCAGCCGCTCGACATAGGCGTTGTCGACCGCCGTCCGGCGCGCCTCGCCGGCCCCGCGCACGTAGTTGCCGGCGGCTGCGACGCGGCCGATCTCCAGGATCTCCTCGCCATAGACCGCGCCGGCGCTGGTCACCATCTTGATGCCGTTGTATTCGGGCGGATTGTGCGAGCCGGTGATCATCACCCCGGCATCGGCCTGCAGATGCTTGTGGGCGAAATAGAGCATCGGCGTCGGGCCGAGGCCGATGTGGTGCACGGTCAGCCCGGCCGAAACCAGCCCCTCGCTCATCGCGTCGGCCAGCCCGGGCGAACTCGCGCGCCCGTCAAAGCCGAGACAGACCGCCGTGCCGCCGCCACGCGCCACCATGCTGCCGAAGGCGCGGCCGACCGCCAGCGCGTCGGCCTCGGTCAGCGTCTTGCCGACGATGCCGCGGATGTCGTATTCGCGCAGGACAGTCGGATCGAACCGGTGGGCGTCGCTCATTTCTTCGTGGCCTTCCCCTGTTCGCCCGATCGCATCGCCGGGCGTCCTATACTGTAATAGTCGAAACCGGCGGCGGCCATTTCAACCGGCCGGTAGATGTTGCGCAGATCGACGATCACCCGGCGCTTCAGCGCCGCCGCCACGCGATCGAGGTCGAGGGCGCGAAATTCGTTCCACTCGGTCAGGATGGCGACGCAGTCGGCACCGTCGAGGACCGCGTAGGCGTCGGCACCGAACTCGACGCCGGGCAGCAGGGTCGCCGCCTCGGTCATGCCGACCGGGTCGTAGGCGCGGATAGTGGCGCCCTCGGTCTGCAGAGTCGGGATGATCGCCATGCTGGCGGCGTCGCGCATGTCGTCGGTGTTCGGCTTGAAGGTCAGGCCCAGCACCGCGATCGTCTTGCCGTCGACCGAGCCGTCGCAGGCGGCGACGATGCGCTCGGCCATGCGTTCTTTGCGCTCGTCATTGACCTTGACCACGGATTCGACGATCCGCTGCGGCGCGCCGAACTCCCGCCCGCTATGGACGAAGGCCTGGGTGTCCTTCGGAAAGCACGAGCCGCCAAAGCCGGGCCCGGCATGCAGGAACTTGCGGCCGATACGGCCGTCGAGGCCGATCGCCCGCGCCACGTCGTGCACATTGGCACCGACCTGCTCGCAGAAATCGGCGACCTCGTTGATGAAGGTGATCTTGGTGGCAAGAAAGCTGTTGGCGGCGTATTTGATCAGTTCCGCGGTTTCCCGCGTCGTCGTCACGATCGGCGTCTCGATCAGGTAGAGCGGCCGATAGAGCCGGCGCAGCACGGCTACCGCCTTGTCGCTGTCGGCGCCGATCACCACCCGGTCGGGCCGCATGAAATCGTTGATCGCCGAGCCCTCGCGCAGGAATTCGGGGTTCGAGGCGACGTGGATCTCAAGCTCCGGCCGCGCCTTGGCGACGATCTCCCTGACCCGCCTGCCGGTACCGACCGGCACCGTCGACTTGGTCACCAGCACGGTCGGCTTGGTCAGCGCCAGCGCCACTTCCTCCGCCGCGGCGAAGACGAAGGACAGATCGGCGTGGCCGTCGCCGCGCCGGCTCGGCGTGCCGACGGCGATGAATACGGCATCGGCGCCGTCGACCGCCGTCTCGAGGTCGGTGGTAAAGCTCAGCCGCCCGGCGCGGACGTTCTTTGCGACAAGTTGCTCCAGGCCGGGCTCGTAGATCGGGATCCGCCCCTGGGTCAGCCGCTCGATCTTCTCCGCGTTCTTGTCGACACAAATGGTGCGGACGCCGAATTCCGAGAAGCAGGTTCCCGACACCAGGCCGACATAGCCGGTACCGATCATCGCGATGCGCACGAATTGTTCTCCTCAGGCGCGGACGGGGCGGCGTCTAGTCACGATGTCCGAGTATGGCCGATACCGATGCCCGCACGCCATCGGCCAGATCGGCGCGGTCGAGGGCGAAGGCGACATTGGCGGCGACGAATTCGGCCTTGTCGCCGCAATCGAAGCGGTCGCCCTCGAAGCGGGTGCCGTGGAAGGGCTGGCCGCCGATCAGCCGCGCCATCGCATCGGTCAGTTGGATCTCACCGCCGGCCCCTGTCTCGTGCCGCCCCAGATGGTCGAACACCTCCGGCTGCAGGATGTAGCGGCCGACGATCGACAGGTTCGACGGTGCGTCCTTCGGTTTCGGCTTCTCGACCAGACCGGTTACCTCGGCGACCCGGCCATCGTCGCCGCCGACCGCCAGGATGCCATAGCGCGCGGTCAGGGCCGGCTCGACCTCGCGGACCGCCAGCACATTGCCGCCCAGCCGGTCATAGACATCGACCATCTGCTTCAGCACCGAGACCGGCCCGCGGAACACCTCGTCGGGCAGCAACACCGCGAAAGGCTCGTCGCCGATCATCGCCTGCGCGCACCACACCGCATGGCCCAGCCCCAGCGGCTCGGCCTGGCGCACGAAGCCATAGCGGCCAGGCGGCAGTTCCGCGCCGCGCACCGCCGCCAGCGCGTCGTCCTTGCCGCGCGCCCGCAAGCTCTCCTCGAGCTCGAACTGGCGGTCGAAATGATCTTCCAGCGCACTCTTGCCGCGGCTGGTGACGAAGACGAACTCCTCGATCCCGGCTGCCTTCGCCTCCTCCACCGCGTACTGGATGACCGGCTTGTCGACGACGCACAGCATCTCCTTCGGGATCGTCTTGGTCGCCGGCAGCGAGCGGGTGCCCAGCCCGGCGACCGGGAACACGGCTTTTCTGACGGGTCGGGTAATCGATGATTCTCGCTCGGGCGATGGGGACGGCGACGCGGCACCGGCGCGGCGGGCGCCCTTAATGCCACACCCCCCGGTGGCGGGACAAGGATGCGCGGCCCCTCCGGATCGACCTGACGCTCCCCGTGCCTCCGTCCGCCGGAGCCGCGCAAAAAGAATCTCAGACAGCGATCCCATGTCGTTTCGCCGCGCCAAACGTGGCCTGCGCCCGATGTCGGTCGAGCCGGCCGATATCCTTCCGCCTTGCAATCGCCCAGAATTGCGCCTATCTGCCGGACACCGATATTGGCCGGATGACTGGGCCGCTTCGCGTCGTCACTAACGACTGCGTACGTTTCAGACTTTCTCTCCAAAATCAACGAACCGGGATTGCGGCCGCGATTCCTCGTGCGCCCGGTCCCAAACGCAGAGCGTTAGTGAAAGGAAATTCCCATGAACACGGGCACAGTGAAATTCTTTAACAGCCAGAAGGGCTTCGGTTTCATCGAGCCGGAAGACGGCCAGAAGGACGTCTTCGTCCATGCCACCGCGCTGGAGCGCGCCGGCATCGACACCTTGGCCGAAGGCCAGAAGGTTCGCTTCGACACCCAGAACGATCCGCGTAGCGGCAAGATCGCCGTCGGCACGATCGAGCTCGTCTGACACGAGGCGGCCGCAAGGCCGCTTCGCCGATACCGGGGCCGCCGCTTGTCATGAGCGGCGGCGCTCGGGCGGAAGATCGGCGACCATACTCAACGACGTCACACTATCGAGGCCAGGCCGCGCGTTCGGGCGCTGCCGACACGATTTCCGCGTGCGCGCGGCGATCGAAATCGCATCGATTCCGGACGTCGTATACCAAAACGCCACCTTCGCGCCATACGCTGGAGCCAAGCGGACCGGCGTCGAGTCCGCCAAGGACCGACCGAGGGATTGACCACCATGGACACCGAATTGGAACCAACGCCAACCGCCGCCGCGCCCGACCCGATCGGCGCCCGGCCCTGGGGCAAGATCCTCGTGCGCTATCGCGACCCGAGCTACGGTCGCAGCATCTTCGAACTCGCCATCACCCTGCTGCCCTTCGCCGGCCTGTGGGCGCTCGCCTGGGCGGCCATCCATTTCGGCCATTGGGAGCTGACGCTGCCGATCGCGGTGCTGGCCGCCGGCTTCCTCGTGCGGCTGTTCATGATCCAGCACGATTGCGGGCACGGCGCCTTCTTCCGCCGGCGCCTCGCCAACGACTGGGTCGGCCGGATCCTCGGCGTGTTGACGCTGACCCCCTATGACGTCTGGCGCCGGAGCCACGACATCCACCATGCCACCTCCGGCAATCTGGACCGGCGCGGCGTCGGCGATATCGACACGCTGCCGGTGAGCGAATTCCACGCCCTCTCGTATTGGGGCCGCCTGCGCTATCGCCTGTACCGGCACCCGCTGGTGATGTTCGGTCTCGGCCCGGCCTATCTGTTCCTGCTGCGCCAACG
>JABDIP010000211.1 GCA_013003675.1 Inquilinus sp. | reverse complement strand
GGCAGGCCGAGGAAATCCGGCGCGTGCAGCAGGTGGGTGTGCAGCACGTGGCTCTGGATCCACTCTCCGCAGTAGATCAGCCGGCGCAGATCGGCGATCGGCCGAGGGATCTGCCACCCGAGGGCGTCCTCCATGGCATGGCACGCACCCATGATGTAGGCGATCGGGCAGATGCCGCAGATCCGCGACGTGACGTCTGGCGCATCCCGGTACGACCGTCCCCGCAGCAGGCCCTCGAAGTAGCGCGGCGGCTCGAAAATGCTGAACTCCGAACGGACGACCTTGCCGCCCTCCAGCCCGACCTTGAACCGGCCTTCGCCCTCGACCCGCGCCAGGGCCTCGACCTGGATGGTTCGCGTGCTGTCACTCATGGCGGCGCCTTTCCGTCGCAAAGGCCGGCGCGCCGGCGGTGAAACCGCCGAACAAATCCCGGATCGTCCGATGGTCGGCGCCCAGCTTTGCCAGTTCGGTTGCCATCGCCTCGGTGTTGGCGCCCTCCTTGGGGCCGAAACAGCCATAGCAGCCGCGGCCGATGCGGGGGCACAGATTGCCGCAGCCGCCCTGGGTGACCGGCCCCAGGCAGGGTATGCCCTTTGTCACCATGACGCAGGCGGTGCCGGCCAGCTTGCACTCCGCGCACTGGCTGTGGTCCGGGATCGTCGGCTTCCGGCCCTTCAGCAGGGCGGTGATCGTCTCGATCAACTGGTGCTTGTCGATCGGGCAGCCCCGCAGCTCGAAATCGACAGCGACGTGGTCGGCGATCGCGGTGGATGTATCGAGCGCTTCGATGAATTGCGGGCTCGGGTAGACCGAGGCCCTGAGGCTGTCATGATCGAGGGTGTTGCGAAGTGCCTGGATGCCGCCCGCCGTGGCGCAGGCGCCGATGGTGATCAGGAGCTTGCTGTCGCGACGGATCTCCTGGATCCGCTCCACCTCGTGGGCGGTCGAGATCGAGCCTTCGACCAGGGAGACATCGTAGGGGCCTTCCCGTTGCGTCCGCGTGGCTTCCAGGAAATAGGCGATGTCCACCGCCTCGGCGATGTCGAGCAGCTCATCCTCGCAGTCCAGCAGGGTGAGCTGGCAACCGTCGCAGCTCGAGAATTTCCATACCGCCAGTCTGGGCTTCATGCTCAAAGCTCCCACACCGTCATGAGATCGCGCACCGCCGGATAGGGGAAGACCGGTCCGTCGCGGCAGATCAGATGCGGTCCCAGCTGGCAATGTCCGCACCAGCCGATGCCGCATTTCATGTTGCGCTCCATGGATACGTGGATGTCATGTTCCGGCATGCCCGCATCCGCCAAGGCCTGGGCCGCGAACCGCATCATGATTTCCGGTCCGCAGACCATGGCCACGGTCTCGGCCGGATCCCGCAGCATCGCGGGGACCAGATCGGTCACCAGACCGACCCGCCCGGTCCAGTCGTGCCCGGCGCGGTCGACCGTGACGCCGACGCGCACGCCGTCCGTAGTCGACCAGCCGAGCAACTGCTGGGCGTAGAGGATCTGCTCGGGCGATCGCGTGCCATAGACGATGTCGATGCTCTTCAGCCGGTCCCGATTGGCGAGCGCCCAGTAGATGATCGGGCGCGTCGGCGCCAGGCCCAGGCCACCGGCGACGACCATGAGATGCTTGTCGATCGCGCGCTCGACCGGCCAGGCGGTCCCCAGGGGGCCGCGCACGCCGATCATTTGCCCCTCTTGGAGATCACACACGGCATTCGATACGGCGCCGACGGATCGGATTGTCTGGGTCAGGGTATCGGACGCCGTGGGGTCGCCCGAAATGCTGATCGCGATCTCGCCCACGCCGTGAACATAGAGCATCGTGAACTGTCCGGGAGCGAAGCCGAGTGGTTGGCCGTCAACCGCCGCCATTTCCAGGGTGACGCAGTCCGCCAGCTCCGGTCGCCGGGCGCGGATTTCGAAGGGACGCGGCAGCATACCGCCCTCCACGGCCGCGTCACCGCGATTGACGAGGGCGGCTGAGGTCATAAGGCGCGGCCCACCTCGGCAGGCGGGGCATAGAGGTCCAGCAGCCGCAGGCGCGTGGATTGCAGCCGTTCGGCGACGATCGGCAGGAACCGCTGCATGACCTGATAGCCCATGCCCGGGTCGGCGTCGCATTTGTTCCGCAGGCAGGCGGCATCGATTCCGGTGGCCCGAACCGTGCCCACGGCCCGCGCATCGAACCGCCAGCGATAGGGCGGCAAGATCCAGGAGGCCCCGACGACGTGCCCGGGATGCACCGTCTCGACGGTCAGCCGGCCGCGACCCGGCAGGTGCAACTCCAGGGCGACCTCGCCGGAGCGCAGCAAATAGAAGGTGTCCGCCGGGCCATCGGCCTTGAACAGATAGGTGCCATCCAGGAAATGCGCGTTGGTGGCGCAGCCGGCAAGCAGGTCGGTGATCTTCGGGTCGAGCCCGGCGAAAAGAGGATGGGCGGCCAGGATATCGGCCATCGACTTGAACTTGCTGTCAGCCATCAGATGTTGTCCCAGAAGTGCCTCGCGATCCTTCCGATGCGGCCAAGGCCGCCGCTTCGGCGGTGATGTCGATCCCGACCGGACACCATCCGATGCAACGGCCGCAGCCGACGCAGCCGGACGTGCCGAACTGATCGTGCCAATGCGCCAGCTTGTGGGTCATCCACTGCCGATAGCGCGAGGCGGTTTCGGTGCGCACGGAGCCGCCGTGCAGATAACTGAAATCCAACGTGAAGCAGCTGTCCCAACGGCGCCAGCGCTCGGCCTCGGCACCGTCGAGCGAGGAGCGGTCCTCGACCGTCCCGCAGAAGCAGGTCGGGCACACCATGGTGCAGTTGGCGCAACTCAGGCAGCGTTCGGCCACCGCCGCCCAATGCGGGTGGTCGTAGCTGCGCTTGAGCAACTCTTCGACCCCGCCCGTCATGCGCCGCTGCTGGGCCTCGGCGCAGGCCCGCGAGCCGTCGCGGGCGGCCCGCAGATCGGCCTCGCTTGCCGGCTCGCCGGGCAGCTTGTTGAGAAACTCGCGGCCCAGCGCGCTCCCCGCCGCGACGACGAAGACGTGGCGTTCGGCCT
>JABDIP010000183.1 GCA_013003675.1 Inquilinus sp. | reverse complement strand
CGCGCCGACCACCCCGACCATGATCGCCATCGGGTGCGCGTCGCGCCGGAAGCCGCGATAGAAATAGGTGAGCTGCTCGTGGACCATCGTGTGGTTGGTGATGGTCTTGACGAACTGCGCCTTCTGGTCGGCCTTCGGCAGTTCGCGGTGCAGCAGGAGGTAGCAGACCTCCATGAAATCGCTGTGCTCGGCCAGCTCGTCGATCGGGTATCCGCGATGGAGCAGCACGCCTTCGTCGCCGTCGATATAGGTGATGCCGCTGTCGCAGGACGCCGTCGAGGTGAAGCCGGGGTCGTAGGTGAACATCCCGGTCTCGGCATACAGGCGCCGGATGTCGACGACCCGCGGCCCGACCGATCCGCCGAGGATCGGCATATCGACCTTCTTGCCGGTCGCGTTGTCGGTCAGGGTGACGGTATCGCCGGTTGGCTTGATCGGGTTCCCGGCTTGGCCCTGGTCCATGATGTGGTCCCTTTTTTCTCGGATAGACTGCGACAAGCTCCGGGTCGCCGCCGGACTGACAATAGCCTGCAAGGCCACAGAATTCAACGCGACCAAGCCGATTCAGGGGCGTTACGGCACGCCGCCGACGGCGTCATCGATGCGCGCCAGCGCCTCATCGCGCCCGAGGATGGCCGCAACCTCGAATACGCCTGGTGAAATCGTAGAGCCGGTCAGCGCGGCACGCAGTGGTTGCGCCACCTGGCCCAGCTTCATGCCCTGCCGCTCGGCGAACCGGCGCACCGTCTCCTCGACCGCAGCCTCGTCCCACGCGGCAAGCCCGGCCAGGCTGTCGCCGAGTCCGGCCAGCATGCCGCGCGCCGCGTCGTTGAGCACCCCGGCCGCCTTCTCGGTCAGATCGAGCGGACGCCCCTTGGCATAGAACGCCGCCGATTCGGCCAGTTCCCGCAAGGTCTTCGCACGCTGCTTGAGGCCGGCCATGCCGGCCCGCAGCCTTTGCCGGTCGGCGTCGGCCAGTGGCCTTCCGACGATCGCCGAGATCCGCGGCTCGGCCAACGCCGCCAGTTCGGCATCCCCGGTCTGGCGCAGATAGAGGCCGTTCAAATTGTCCAGCTTCGCGGTATCGAAGCGGGCGGCGCCCTTGCCGATCGCCGGCAGGTCGAACCAGGCGACCGCCTGCTCGGTCGAGATCACCTCGTCGTCGCCGTGAGCCCAGCCAAGTCTGAGCAGATAGTTGCGCAGGGCCGCCGGCAGATAGCCGAGATCGCGATAGGCCTCGAGCCCGAGCGAGCCGTGCCGCTTGGAGAGTTTGGCCCCGTCGGGTCCGTGGATCAGCGGGATGTGCGCGAAGGTCGGCGCCCCTGCCTCGAGCGCCTGGTAGAGCTGGAATTGCCGGAAGGCGTTGGTCAGGTGGTCGTCGCCGCGAATGATATGGGTGATGCCCATTTCGATATCGTCGACCACGACCGAGAGCATGTAGGTGGGGGTGCTGTCGGCGCGCAGCAGCACCATGTCGTCGAGCTGGGCGTTGGGGACCGTCACCTCGCCCTGCACCGCGTCGGCGATGGTGGTCGATCCTTCTTGCGGCGCCTTGAAGCGCACCACCGGCGGCACGCCGGGCGGCGCCTCCGCCGGGTCGCGGTCGCGCCAGCGCCCGTCATAGCGCGGCGAGCGGCCCTCGCGCCGCGCCGTCTCGCGCATCTCGGCCAACTCATCCGGCGTGCAATAGCAATGATAGGCGTTGCCCTCTTCGAGCAGGCGGTGCGCCGCCGCGGAGTGCCGGTCGCGCCGCTCGAACTGCGATTGCGCGTCGCCGTCCCAGTCGAGGCCGAGCCAGGCCATGCCGTCGAGGATCGCCCGGATCGCATCGTCGGTCGAGCGCGCGCGGTCGGTATCCTCGATCCGCAGCAGGAAACGACCCTGGTGCCGCCGGGCGTAGAGCCAGTTGAACAGGGCCGTGCGGGCCCCGCCAATATGCAGGTAGCCGGTCGGCGACGGGGCGAAGCGGGTAACGACGGTCATCGGCGGCGGCGACAGTGGTAGGGTGGGCGCGGTTGAATAGCACAGCGGCCCCGGCGATGCATCCCGCAGCGCAACATCATGGCTGATCACAGTCTGGCTTTGCATCGGGCGGCCGCCGATCGGGGCGTGGCCCCACGGCATGTTGCGCCATGGCTGGCGGCGGCATTCGCCGCCGAGCGCGAGCGCTGGCCGCTCTGGCTGCCGGCCGCCGGCGGCTGCGGGATCCTGCTGTACTTCGCCCTCCCGGCGGAGCCGGTGTCATGGGCGGCGGCGATCGCAATCGGGATTGCCGGCCCGGCATTGCTGGTCTTCCGCCGGCACCTATTGCTCCCGCTGGTGTTGGCACCGGTCCTGGCGGCGGCGATCGGCTTCGCCGCGGCGCAATGGCAGACCGGCCGGATGGCGGCACCGATGCTCGCCGCGCCGCTCGGACCGACCTGGGTCGAAGGCCGGGTCGTCTCGCTCAGCCGCCTGCCCGAAGGGGTGCGGGTCGTGCTGGCCGAACCGGTGGTGCGCGGCCTCGACCCGGCGGAAACGCCGCGCCGTGTCCGCC
>JABDIP010000172.1 GCA_013003675.1 Inquilinus sp. | reverse complement strand
ATCTACACCGACAAGGGCATCCTCGGGCCGACCACGGCGGTGTCGTCGACCTATATCATTCTGTTCATCGCTTTCGCCGCCTTCCTGCAGGCATCGAAGGTCGGCGACTATTTCGTCAACTTCGCCTTCGCCGCCGCCGGCCGCGCCCGCGGCGGACCGGCCAAGGTGGCGGTGTTCGCGTCGGGGCTGATGGGCATGATCAACGGCACCTCGGCCGGCAATGTGGTCGCCACCGGCTCGCTGACCATCCCGCTGATGAAAAAGGTCGGCTATCGCGCCCGCACCGCGGCGGCGATCGCGGCGGCGGCGTCCACCGGCGGCCAGATCATGCCGCCGATCATGGGTGCCGGCGCCTTCATCATGGCCGAGATCACCGGCATCCCCTACACCGACCTGATCGTCGCGGCGCTGATCCCGGCGGTGCTCTATTTCGCCTCGATCTACTTCATGGTCGATCTGGAGGCGACCAAGCTCGGCATGCGTGGCATGCGCAGCGACGAGTTGCCGGTGCTGAGGGATTTGGCCAAGCAGGTTTTCCTGTTCATCCCCATCATCATCCTGATCGCCGCCCTGTTCCTCGGCTATTCGGTGATCCGCGCCGGCACCCTGGCGTCGGCCTCGGCGATCGTGGTGAGCTGGCTGACCCGCCACCGCATGGGACCGAAGGAGATCATCCAGGCGCTCAAGCTGACCTCGGAGATGTCGGTCCAGATCATCGCCGTGTGCGCTTGCGCCGGGATCATCGTCGGCGTCATCTCGCTGACCGGTGTCGGCGCCCGCTTCTCGTCGCTGCTGCTCAGCGTTGCCGAGCAAAGCCAGCTGCTGGCGATGATCTTCGCCATGGCGATCGCCGTCATCCTCGGCATGGGCATGCCGACCACGGCGGCCTACGCGGTCGCCGCGGCGGTTGTCGCCCCGGGCCTTATCGCCATCGGCATCCCGGTGCTGATTGCACATTTCTTCGTGTTCTATTTCGCCGTCATCTCGGCGATCACTCCGCCGGTCGCCCTGGCCGCCTATGCCGGGGCGGCGATCGCCGGCTCCAACCCCATGCGAACCAGCGTCGAGGCGTTCCGCATCGGCCTCGCCGCGTTCATCGTGCCGTTCATGTTTTTCTACAGCCCGGCGATGCTGATGGAAGGCGACTGGACGCTGATCCTGCATGTCTTCGTGACCGCGCTGATCGGGGTCTACGCACTGTCCGCTGCGGTGCAGGGCTGGTTCTTCGGCGCACTGCCGGTATTGCTCCGTGTCGCTCTGCTCGTCGCCGCGGTCTTGATGATCAAGGGCGGCTGGGCAACCGACCTTACCGGCGTCGGTATCGCCCTTGGCATCGGCGTCTTCCAGCGCACCGTCGCCGGTCGCCGCGATGCTGCGACGGCGCCCGGTGGCGGCAACTAGCACCTATCGTAGCCGCGTGCGCATTTCATCGACGGTATCGCCCGGTCGACGTTGGAAGCGCCGCCGCTGCAGTTCCTGCAGGCAGGCGGCAAAGCCGGGCGTCTCGACGCGGTAGCCTGCCGCGACACATGCGGCACGATCGGCCTCGGGCGGTTCGGTTGTGCAGGATGCCAGGATCGGCACGAAAATCAGGAGCGCGAATAACCGCTTCAACCGGACCTCCCGGCCAATGGGTGAACGCCGTGACGGTTGTGGTCGACCCGACGGGCGAAAAAGATAAAATGTGATCCGTGTCACTGTCGACCCGCTCCGGCTGCCCTATCAAGGCGACCGTGTCCGAGGGACAGACTGGCTCCACTTTAACGCGAGGCATCCGAATGAAACGCTTTTTCTCCGTCCTGCCGGCCCTGTGGCTGGCACTGACCGCGCTGCCGGCCGGCGCCACCGAACAGGGCGAGTTGCTGCTCGCCCAGGCGATGAACGAGCAGGAGATTATCGAGGCGCTGAAGAACCCGGTCGACCAGACCGGCCTCGAAGCTCTCGACCGTCGTACCCGCGGCCTGCGCGTCGTGGTCGATCCGTCGACTCCGCCGCCGGTCTCCGGCGTCCAGTTCAAGGTTCAGTTTGCCTTCGGCTCCGCCGACCTGACCGACGAGGCGAAGGGCGTGCTGAACGAACTCGGCAGCGCGCTGTCGTCGACCGAGCTGTCGCCCTATAATTTCCGCGTCACCGGGCATACCGACGCGATCGGCGAGGACCGCTTCAACCTCGGCCTGTCCGAGCAGCGCGCCCGGGCGGTGGAAAACTATCTGGCGGCGAATTTCGGCATCGAGCGCAGCCGGCTCGAGAGCGTCGGCGTCGGCGAGCGCGTGCTGCTGGTGCCCGACAACCCGGCCGCCGACGAGAACCGCCGCGTCGAGATAATGAACATCGGCACCGGCAGCTAGCCGCGGTCATACGGCGCGCATGACGCGCGCCGTACTGGAGCCGGCCCGATACGGGCCGCGGGGACTTGCATCCGGCAGTCCTCGTGGCCCTGTCGCAGGCCGGCTTTGTGCTATATTGGCATCGTCCGAATAGCATCCGACGGTGAGGTGACGGCGTGGCTCGCATGCCCAGCCTGTTCGTGTCGCATGGCGCGCCGACCCTGGCCATCGAGGATGGCGCCGCGCACCGGTTCCTGAAGGGCGAGGGTGCGATGCTGCCCCGACCCCGTGCGATCCTGGTCGTCTCCGCCCATTTCGACGCGCCGGTGGCGACCCTGACCGCCGCCGACCGGCCGCGGACCATCCATGATTTCCGGGGATTTCCGGACCGGCTCTACGACATAGTGTATGCCGCGCCGGGGGCGCCGGAGGTGGCGCGCGAGGCAGCCAACCTGCTTTCAGCCGCCGGCATCGACTGCCGGCTGGATGCCGAACGCGGCCTCGACCATGGCGCCTGGGTGCCGCTGTCGCTCGCCTATCCGGCGGCCGATATCCCGGTGCTGCAGCTTTCCCTTTGTACCGCCGCCGGCGCCGACCACCATTTGCGCCTCGGCGAGGCACTGCGCCCGTTGCGCGACCGCGGTGTGCTGATCCTCGGCTCGGGCGGCGCGACCCACAATCTGCGTGAGTTCTTCAGCGGCCGGCATGGTCACGACGACCCGCCGCCTGCCTGGGTGTCGGGCTTCGCCGACTGGGTGGCGGCGGCGGTGGAGCAGGGCCGGATCGACGATCTGCAGGCCTATCGCAGTCTGGCCGCCGACGGCGCCCGAAACCACCCGTCCGAGGACCATTTCCTGCCCCTCTTCGCGGTGCTGGGGACCGCCCTGCCGGGCGAACCCGCCCGCCGCGTTCACCACAGCTATAACTATGCGGTGCTGGCGATGGACGCCTATGCGGTGGGCGAAGGCGCCCGGCTGCCCCCTGATACCAAGGAGCTTTGATAACGACCCCTTTGATGGCGCGCGGCGGCCCGCCGGGTGCAACTAAAGGGGTCGTTGTCAACGCACCTCGGTATGAGATGGATTTCCGGCTATTCCGCCGGTGCCGGTTTGACCTTGCCCGCTTCGATGGCGTCATAGTCGAGGTTGGGTCGCTTCTCTCGATCGCGGGCGATGAAGCTGTAGGCCACCGGCACAACGTACACCGAGAAGAATGTGCCAAGGGCCAAGCCGCCGACCACGACCCAGCCGATCTGGTGCCTGCTTTCCGCACCGGCGCCGGCGGCGAAGGCCAGCGGCAGGGTGCCGAGGATCATCGACAAGGCGGTCATCAGGATCGGCCGCAGGCGCAGTGTCGACGCTTCTACGATCGCCTCCGCCTTCTGCCGTCCGGCATCCTGAAGCTGGTTGGCGAATTCGGTGATCAGGATGCCGTTCTTGGTGATCAGGCCGACCAGCGTTATCAGCCCGATCTGGCTGTAGACGTTCAGGCTGTTGCCGGTGAACTGCAAAGCCAGCAACGCGCCGATTGCCGACAACGGCACCGTCAGCATGATGATCGTCGGGTCGATGAAACTCTCGAACTGCGCCGCCAGCACCAGGAAGATGAACACCAGCGCCAGGCCGAAGGTCAGATAGAGGCTGGCGCCGCTCTCGAAGAACTCCAAGCTCTGCCCGTCATAGCCGATGCTCGCCGTTGCCGGCAGCGTCTCCTCGGCCACCTGTTGCAGGAAGGCGAGCGCGTCGCCCATCGAATAGCCGGGCGCCAGATCAGCCTCCACGGTGACCGACCGGGCGCGGTTGAAATGGTTGCGCTCGCGCGGTGTCACCGTTTCAACCACATCGACCACCGCCGATAGCGGGATGAGGTCGCCGGCCGGCGCCCGCACGAAATAGCGGTTGAGCTGCTCGGGGCTGGCCCGCTCGCTCTCCGCCGCCTGGACGATGACGTCATACTGTTCGCCGTTCTGGGTGAAGCGGGTGACCTCGCGGCCGCCCAGCATCGTCTCGATGGTCTGGCCGACCGTCGCCACGTCGAGCCCCAGCGCGCCGATCCGGTCGCGATTCATCGTCACCAGCAGCTGCGGCGTGTTGATGCGCAGATCGGTGTCGATGCTCAGCAGACGGGGGTTCTCCGCGACGCGGGCGAGAAAGACCTGCACGCTGCCGTTCATCTCCTCATAGGAGCGGCTGTCCATGATCACTAAGTTGATCGGCCGCTCTGCTGGGCCGGCACCGAGCGATGGTGGCGCCACCGGGAAGACCAGCGTGCCCGCGACCTGTTGGAACTTGCCGAACAATTCGCCCTGGATCTGCCGCACCGATCGGGTGCGCTCGTTCCAATCGTCCAGCAGCAGCACGCTGAAGGCGTTGGTGACGATGGGGAAGCCGGTTGCGACGAAGACTTCGCGACGCTCTGGCACCGTATCGTAGATCGCCTCCACCTGCCGGACATAAGCGTCGGTATAGTCGATCGTCGCACCCTCCGGCGCGATCGCGATGCCGAACAGCACCCCTCGATCCTCCAGCGGCGCCAATTCGCTCGGCAGCCGGTTGAAGACGTAGACGTTGGCCCCGGCGGCGAACAATGCGATCAGCACGACCGCGGCGCGGTTCGCCAAAGACCAGCGCAGGCTGGCGGCAT